>JBOGVC010000107.1:0-13428 GCA_050695275.1 Actinomycetota bacterium
GCGGGGCAGGATTTCCTGGCGGTGGTGGATTACGCGCACACGCCGGATAGCATCCGAACAGTGCTTGCCGCGGCACGCCCGTTGGCGACGGGCCGGGTGATCGTCGTCTTCGGTTGCGGTGGTGACCGTGACCGCGCGAAGCGGTCCCCGATGGGGGCGGCGGCAACGGAGGGAGCTGATCTCACGGTCATCACGACGGACAATCCACGCTCCGAGGACCCTTCGGAGATCATCGCCGAGGTCGAGCGGGGCGCCGCCGCGGGCGGCGGCGAGTTCGTGGTCGAACCGGACCGCCGTGCCGCGATCCGGCTCGCGCTCCGGGAGGCACGTTCCGGCGACGTCGTCGTCGTGGCCGGCAGGGGCCACGAGCCCGTGCAAGAGGTGGGGGACGACTTCTTCCCCTTCGACGACCGCGTAGTGGTTCGCGAGGAGCTCGACGCGATCGGCGGAACCGCATGAGACCGAGGCTCCTGTCCGATGTCGCCCGCGCGGTCGAGGGCACGCGGGCGGGCGAGGATGTCGAGGTCCGGTCGGTCTCCATGGATTCCCGCGCCGTCGGAGCCGGCGGACTGTTCGTGGCCCTGCCGGGTGAGCGGACGGACGGTCACCGATTCGTCGGTGCCGCGATCGCGACGGGGGCGGCGGCCGCGATGGTCGCCGAGGATCTGCGCCGTGACCCCGAGATCGGCTCCTTCCCGCTCGTCCGTGTGAGCTCCACACCGGAGGCCCTGATGCGATTGGCCGCGGACGAGCGGCACGGGATGGGCGCCACCGTCGTCGGGATCACCGGCGCGAACGGGAAGACGTCCACCAAGGACCTGGCGGCCGCGGTCGCCACCGCCCGGTTCCGGGTCCACGCGAGCCCGGGATCGTTCAACAACGAGATCGGGCTCCCGCTCACCCTGCTCGGCGCGCCGCCGGACACGCAGGTCCTGATGGCGGAGATGGGCGCGCGTCGCCTCGGCGACGTGAAGCTCCTGTCGGGCATCGCTCGCCCCGACGTCGTCGTCGTCACGAACGTCGGTGTCGCGCACATGGAGGTCTTCGGATCGTGGGCGTCGATCGTCGAGGCGTCCGCGGAGCCGGTCGACGCGATCGGCCCCGACGGACTCGCGGTCTTGAACGCGGACGACCCGGTCGCGATCGGATACGCCGACCGGTGTCCCGGGCGGGTCGCGACGTTCGGGACCCGATCCCCCGCGGACGTCCGCGCGGAGGACGTCTCGCTCGACCCGCAGGGACGGGCGTCGTTCCGGATGACGGCGGACGGGGCCGAGGTGCGCGTCCGACTCGCGGTGCCGGGAGAGCACATGGTGTCGAACGCACTTGCCGCGGCGGCGGTGGGTCGCGAGCTCGGGATCCCGATCGACGACGCCGCCCGCGCCCTGGGCGAGGCGGGCGTCTCCCGGTGGCGCATGGAGACGTTCACGACCGCGACGGGGATCCGTGTGCTCAACGACGCGTACAACGCGAACCCCGAGTCCACGGCCGCCGCCCTGCGCACCGCGCGATGGATCGCGGGAGAGGGTCGATTGATCGCGGTGCTCGGCGAGATGGCGGAGCTCGGTCCCATCTCGGCCGAGGAACACGATCGGGTCGGCTCGCTCGCCGCCCGCCTGCGGGTCGACCGCCTGATCACCGTCGGTGAGGTCGCCCGCACGGTGGCGCGCGCCGCGCTCCGCGAGGGGATGGAGCCGGAGGACGTCTCCAGCCACGACACGGCCGCCGAGGCGCTCGAGGACGTGCGGGCCTCCGCCGGCGCCGGGGACCTCGTGCTCTGCAAGGGCTCCCGCGTGGCCGCGCTCGAAACGATCGCTGAGGCGCTCCGTTGATCTCGATCCTCGTGGCGGGCGCGGTGGCCCTGGCGGTGACGCTGCTCGGGACGCCGGTGGCGATCAGGGTCTTCCGGACGTGGGGATGGGGTCAGCGGATCCGGGAGGACGGCCCGCACACCCACCTCGAGAAGGTCGGCACGCCCACGATGGGCGGGATCGTGATGCTCGTGGCCCTCGTCATCGCCTACCTGGCGACGCGACCCACGATCGCGGCCGGGATCACGTTCAGCCCAGCGGGGCTCGCGCTGATCCTCGCCGCGGTGGGGTTCGGGCTCGTCGGGTTCGTCGACGACTTCCTGAAGGTCCGCCGTCAGCGGTCCCTCGGTCTGTCGAAGGCGCAGAAGTTCATCGGGACCGCCGTCGTGTCGGTGCTGTTCTCGTTGCTCATCGTCGCGTTCTCCGGCGACACCGGCACCTCGACGAGCCTCTCGTTCGTCCGACCGACGGCCCTGGACCTCGGCGTCTTCTTCTTCTCCGTCTGGGTCTTCGTCATCCTGACGTCGTCCTCGCACGCCGTGAACCTGACCGACGGGCTCGACGGTCTCGCGGCCGGCTCCTCGATCCTCGTCCTCGCGGGATACGTGTTCATCGCGTTCTGGCAGTTCCGCCACATCTGCAACCCGGAACTGCCGGCCGGTGCTCCGGAACTGCCCGCGGCGGCGTTGAAGGCGTGCTACACGGGCGTCGACGTGCTCGCGATGCAGGACACGGCCATCATCGCGGCGGCGATGATGGGCGCCTCGATGGGCTTCCTGTGGTGGAACGCCGCTCCCGCCCGGATCTTCATGGGGGACACCGGCGCGCTGGCGCTGGGAGGTCTGTTCGGCGCCATCGCGATCACGACGAACACGCAGCTGCTGCTGATCATCCTCGGCGGCCTGTACGTGATCGAGACGATGTCGGTGATCGTCCAGGTGATCTCGTTCCGTGGCTTCGGCCGGCGGGTGTTCCGCATGTCCCCGATCCACCATCACTTCGAGCTCTCCGGCTGGCCGGAGTTCACCGTGATCGTCCGCTTCTGGATCATCGCCGGCCTGTGCGTCGCCGTCGGTCTCGGCGTCTTCTACGCCGACTTCATCGCCCGGGGTGGACTCGATTGAGCGATCGGTTGGCGGACGAACGGGTCGTGGTGGTGGGCGCGGGCGTGGCCGGCGTGAGCGCCGCTCGGGTCCTCGCGGCGGAGGGAGCCCGAGTGCTCGTGACCGAGGCGCGGCCGGCGGCGGAGGTGCCGGCGGCGACCGAGCTCGAGGCGCATGGGGTCGAGGTCCGGACCGGCGGCCACGACCCGCACCACTTCGACGACGCCACGCTGGTGCTGGTCGGGCCGGGCGTTCCCCCCGACGCGGAGGTCGTGCGGTGGGCCCGCGATCGCGGCCTCCCGGTGTGGGGGGAGATGGAGCTCGGCGCCCGGCTCGCTCGCCGCCCGTACCTCGCCGTCACGGGGACCAACGGTAAGACGACGGTCACCTCGATGATCGAGGCCTGTCTGCGGGCGGGTGGCGTCGATGCGCTCGCGTGCGGCAACATCGGCCTGCCGTTCCCCCAGGCGGCGGTGCAGGACCGCCACGTGCTGGTGGTGGAGGTGTCGAGCTTCCAGCTGGCGCTCCAGGAGTCGTTCCATCCGTCGATCTCCGTCCTGCTGAACGTCGCCCCGGACCACCTCGACTGGCACGGCACGTTCGATGCCTACGTCGGTGCGAAGCGGCGCGTCTACGCGCGGCAGTCGGGCACGGACGTGCACATCGGCAACCGCGACGACCCCGTCTCCGCTCCGATCTCCGCGGCAGCGCCGTGTGCGATCCGGTGGTTCCGATCCGGGACGCCGGCGGACGGGGAGGTCGGGTTCGAGGGAGACGAGCTGGTCGCCCGCCTCGACGGCCTCCATCGGCTGGGCCGGATCGAGGACCATCCGGCCGGCTCCCGGGACGATGCGGCGGCCGCGGCGGCCGTCGCGCTGACCTTCGGGGCGGAGCCCGCCGCCGTGACCGCGGGGCTCTCCTCGTTCCGTCCGGGGCCGCACCGGGGGGAGGTCGTCGCCTCCGTCGACGGCGTCCGCTTCATCGACAACTCGAAGGCCACGAACGTCCATGCGGCGGCGGCGGCGCTCGATGCGGCGGGCAGCGTCGTCCTCATCGCCGGCGGCCGCGCGAAGGGAGCGGATCTCTCACCGCTCCGCGACCATGCGGGGGGCGTCCGTGCCGTGGTCGCGATCGGCGAGGCCGCCGGGGACATCGTCGAGGTCTTCGACGGCGCGGCACCCGCCTCGATCGCGGACTCGATCGAGGATGCCGTGCGCGACGCGTTCGCGACCGCGCGCCCCGGGGACGCGGTCCTCCTCGCGCCGGCTTGCGCGAGCTGGGATCAGTTCCGGAGCTACGCCGAGCGCGGGGAGCGGTTCGCGGCCGCGGCCAGGTCCCTCCGCGCGGAGGCGGGTGCCCGTGGCTGACCGCACGATCGCCCGGCGGCGCACGAAGCCCGCGCCGCTCACGAGGTCCCATCTCCGCTTGGTGCGTCCGGACGAGGTGCTCTCTCCCGCCGCGGCCGCGGTCGCCCTGGCCCGCCGGAACCTCACGCTCCTGCTGGTGCCGACGGGGCTCCTGACGATCGTCGGGCTCGTGATGATCCTCTCCGCGGGATCGACCTCGGCGGTGGAGGGGTACGGGACGAGCTTCTGGTACTTCAACCGGCAGACGCTCTACGCGGTCGCCGGGCTGGCCGGCCTGGTGGTGACGGCGCGCGTCCCCGCCGCGTTCTGGCGCCGAGCCGCGATCCCGATGCTCCTCGGCGTGATGCCGTTGATGCTCCTGGCGCTCCACCCGTCGATCGGCTCGTCCCTCTACGGCGCCTCGCGATGGATCGACCTGGGGCCGATCACGCTCCAGCCGGCGGAGTTCGCGAAGCTCCTGATGATCTGCTCGGCCGCCGCGATCCTGTCCCGCCCGTGGAAGGACCTCACCCGCCCGCGGGACGCGTTCCTCCCGCTCGGCCCGCTGCTGCTCACGGTCGCGGGCCTGGTGATCCTCCAGCGGGACCTCGGAACGACGCTGATCATCTGTGGGAGCGTCTTCCTCCTGCTGTTCGTCGCGGGGGTCCGCCTCCGGTACCTCGTGTGGACGGGGATGGCCGGACTCGGCGCGGTCGCGTACTTCATCTTCGGCACCGACTACCGGCGCACGAGGTTCCTCGAAGCCTGGCTCAACTGGGAGCTCGATCCGAGCGGAGCGGGCTGGCAGCTGCGACAGGGGCTGATCGCGTTGGGGTCCGGGGGATGGTTCGGTGTGGGTCTGGGGAACAGCCGTCAGAAGTGGGATTACCTCCCCAACGCGCACAGCGACTTCGTGTTCGCGGTCCTCGGGGAGGAGCTCGGTCTGTTCGGGGCGATCGCCGTGCTCTCCCTGTTCGGCATCCTGGTGTTCGCCGGCATCCGCATCGCGATGGGTGCCCAGGACACGTTCGGGCGGCTCCTCGCGGCAGGGATCACCGGATGGATCGGCCTTCAGACCCTCGTGAACCTCGGGGCCGTGACCGGCTTGTTGCCGATCACGGGCGTGCCCCTCCCGTTCCTCTCCTTCGGAGGGACCGCGCTGGTGGTGACGCTCGCTGGTGTCGGCGTGATGGCGAGCGTCGCGCTCGACGGCGTGCGCTCGACCGGGAGGAGGCGTGCGCGGTCCCGCTCCACGGACGAACGGGGCAGGCCGTGAGGGTGGTGATCGCGGGAGGCGGCACGGCCGGACACATCTCACCGTCGATCGCGGTCGCGCACCGGCTCCAGGCAGGCGGCGCATCGGTGGAGTTCATCGGCTCACCCACCGGTCAGGAGGCGTCGCTCGTGCCGGCCGCCGGCTTCCGGTTCCACGGGGTCCGCGCCGCACCCCTCCGCCGCGAGCTCTCGATCCGCTCCGCGGTCGCTCCGTTCGTCGCCCTCGGGTCCGTGGTGGCGGCGCGACCGATCGTGCGCGGCGCATCCGCCGTCCTCGGCATGGGCGGGTACGCGAGCATCGCTCCCGTCCTTGCTGCCCGGTCGTTGCGGGTGCCCACCGTGGTGCACGAGCAGAACGCCGTCCCGGGCCTCGCGAACCGGCTGCTGGCGAGGATCGCGACGGCGATGGCCCTCACGTTCGAGACCTCGCGCGCCCGGCTGCCCGGCTCCGTCCGCGCCGAGCTGACCGGCCTTCCCCTCCGGCCGGAGATCGCGGCGGTCCGCTCGGATCGGGAGGCCCTGGCCGAGGAGGGCCGCCGAGCGCTCGACCTCCAGCCGGGGCGCACGACCGTCCTCGTGACGGGGGGGAGCCAAGGAGCCCTGCATCTGGACCGCACGGTCGCGGCCGCGATCCCGTTGCTCGCCGCGCGGGCAGACCTGCAGCTGCTGGTCCTCGCCGGTGCGGCGAAGGAAACGGTCGTCGGTGAGGCCGCGGGGCTCGAGATGGACCTCCTCGTGCGGGTCCTGCCGTACCTCGATCGGATGGAGCTGGCGCTCGCCGTCGCCGACGTCGCCGTCGCACGCGCGGGCGCCAACACGGTGCACGAGCTGGCGGCCTGCGCGATCCCCTCGATCCTCGTGCCGTACCCGCACGCGACCGACGACCACCAGCGAGCGAACGCGAGGGAGCTCGAGGTCGCGGGGGCGGCGGAGCTCTTCCTCGATCAGGAGCTCACCCCACGCGGTCTCGCCGACCGGATCACGGCGCTGGTCGACGATGCCGGTCGCCGCGCGGCGATGTCGGCCGCCGCGGGTGGGTGGGCCACGCCCGACGCCGATGAGCGGGTGGCCGCGCTCGTCAGATCGGTGGCACGACCATGAGCGCGCGGTACGTCCCCCGGCCCGGCTCGATCCCCACGCTCGGTGTTCCCACCCTCGAGGGCGTGCGGTCCGTCCACCTGATCGGCGTCGGCGGGGCGGGGATGCGGAACCTCGCCAGGTTGCTCCTGGCCCGCGGGATCGAGGTGACGGGGTCGGACCTGAAGGACTCCGAGGGGCTCCGCGAGCTCTCTGCCCTCGGCGCCCGCGTCCGTGTGGGTCATGACGCCGCGGCGCTCGGACGCCCGGATGCCGTGGTGATCTCGAGCGCGATCGGCGATGACAACCCGGAACTGAAGGCGGCACACGCGACCGGCCTCCCCGTGTGGGCCCGTCAGCAGGCGATCGCCGCGATCGCCGAAGCGCACCGATCGATCGCCGTCGCGGGCACGACCGGCAAGACGACGACGACGTCGATGATCGCCACCGTTCTCGAGCGGGAAGGATTGGATCCCACCTACCTGATCGGGGGTGACCTGAACGAGAGCGGGAGCGGCGCCAAGGCCGGCAGCGGAGATCTCTTCCTGTTCGAGGCCGACGAGAGCGACGGCTCCTTCCTGTTGTCCGACCCCACGATCGGCGTCGTGACGAACATCGAGCTCGACCACGTGGACTTCTATCCCGGAGGCGCGGAGGAGCTGCGATCCGCCTTCGCCGAGTTCTGCGCGCGCTCGGGGCAGGTCGTCATCTGTGCGGACGATGCGGGTGCCCGCGACGCCGTGTCGCTCGCCGGCGTCGCTGCGATGCGCTACGGCACCGCGGCGGATGCCGATGTGCGGCTGACGGTGGCGACCCCCGGTCCCGGCGGCGCGAGCGGTTCCCTCCTCGTGGAGGGCGTCGAGGTGCCGCTGTCCCTGCGGATCGACGGCGCCCACAACCTCCTGGACGCCGCGGCCGCCGTGGCCGTCTCGAAGCTCGTCGGGGTTCCTCCCGCCGACGCCGCGCGCGCGCTCGCAGCCTTCGCCGGTGTGCATCGTCGCTTCGAGGAACGGGGGACCGTCCGCGGGGCCCGGTTCGTCGACGACTACGCCCACGTCCCGACCGAGCTGTCCGTCACCCTGGCGGTGGCCCGCGCCCGGCGGCCGGACCGGCTCGTGGCGGTCTTCCAGCCGCATCGCTACTCACGGACCCAGGCGCTCTGGCGCGAGCTGGGCGCAGCGCTTACCGAGGCGGACCTCGTGGTCATCACCGACGTCTACGGGGCGAACCAGGAGCCGATCCCCGGGGTGACCGGAGCGCTCGTGGTCGACGGCGTGCGCGCCGCCGCGCCCGACCGAGCGGTGGTGTACGCCCCGCACCGAGAGGATGCGATCGCGTACCTCGCCCGAGAGGTCCGCGATGGCGATCTCGTGATGACCCTCGGGTGCGGCGACATCTGGACGGTGGCCGACGCCACGCTCGCGCGGATCCGGGAGGACGACGACCGTGCCTGACCTGGAGCAGGCCGGGCGGATCCTCCACGAGCGACTGGGCCACGGCGTCCGCGTGGGCTTCCCGATCGCTCCGCTGACGACGTTCCGGATCGGCGGACCGGCGGCCCTCTACGTCGAGGCGGAGAGCGACGAGGCGCTCGCGGCGGTGCGTGAGGCCGTCGACGCCGCGGATGTCCCGGTCGCCGTGATCGGCAAGGGCTCCAACATGCTGGTCTCCGACGAGGGGTTCCCGGGCATCGTCGTACGGTTGGGCCGCGCCTTCCGTTGGGCGGGCCGCGACGGCGACCGGCTCAGCGCCGGGGGAGCGATGCCGTTGCCGGCGCTGGCCGGCGTCGCGATGCGGCATCGGCTCTCGGGCCTCGAATTCGGCGTCGCGATCCCCGCGAGCGTGGGCGGAGCGGTGAAGATGAACGCCGGAGCGCACGGGCGCTCGATGTCGGACGTGGTCGACCGGGTGGAGGTCTTCCCGCTCACCGGCTCGGGCGATCGACGATCCCTCGGGCCGGCCGAGGCCGGGTTCGCGTACCGCCGATCCCGGCTCCCCGACGCCTCGATCGTCGTGGGCGCCACCGTCCTCCTCGAGCCCGCAGGGGACGAGGAGATCCGGGCGCACATGGAGGAGGCAAGGGAATGGCGCCGGCGGACCCAGCCGCTCGCCGAGCCGAATTGCGGGTCCGTCTTCAAGAACCCGGACGGCGACCACGCCGCGCGCCTGATCGAGTCAGCAGGGGCGAAAGGACTCCGGGTCGGCGGGGCGCGGGTCTCCGAGAAGCACGCGAACTTCATCGTCGCGGATCCCGGTGCCACGGCGTCGGACGTGTGGGCGTTGATCCAGCAGGTGCGCTCGCAGGTGGAGCACCACGCGGGGGTCCGGTTGGAGACCGAGGTGGAACGGATGGGCGTGGTCGGCGATGCGGACGATTGATCCGCACGGGCGCGCGGCCCGCCGATCCGCGGTCGCGGGACTCGCCCTCGTCCTCGCCGCAACGGTCGCGGTGGCCGCCACCTACACGCCGTTGTTCGCCGCAGGAGACATCCGCCTCGACGCCCCCGACGGCATGTCGCGGGCCGACGTCCTCGCGATCGCCCGCGTGACGGACCGCTCGAACGTGTTCCATCTCGACGCCGGCGCGGTCGAGCATCGGCTCGAACGCGACCCGAGGATCCTCCGCGCCACGGTGACCACCTCGCTGCCGAACCGCGTCGCGATCGAGGTCGTCCCTCGGACGGCGGTGGGTCTCCTCGGCGAAGGCGGGGAACTGGTGGGCGCCGACGGCGTGGTGATCGGTCCCGCCGGGTCGGCGTCGGATCTCCCCGAGCTCAGGACCCCCGACGGGACGCCCGTCGTGGCGACCGACCTGGTCGCGGCGGCGGCGACGGCCGGGGCGCTCGGGCCCACCCTGCGCGAAGAGGTCGAGGCCGTGATCGTCGCCGCCGACGGCACCGTTCGGGTTCGGCTCGCGGCCGGGTTCTCCGCGATGTTCGGCGATGCGACGGAGCTCGACGCCAAGGCGGTGTCACTGACGGCCCTCCTGGGATGGATGCGCGAGGAGGGCGTCACGATCGTCTCGGCGGACGTATCGGTCCCCGGCAGCCCCACCGCGCAGCTGGAACGCGGTTCCCAGGCGGTCGCTGTGCCCTGATCCGATTGTCACGAGAAAGCGCAGACGAGGCCCTGTGCCGGACCTGCACACTTCTTGACGGACCTGCGATTTCCAAGTAGGGTCGCTACCTCCACATGAGCTAGATATGGTAATAACGTTCAAGTGGAGCCTTAGGGTTTGCAGCTGAGGACAGCGTCACTGCAGCACACGCAACGCGCTGTGAGCAGGTACGAGGACGAGCATTCCGAGTACGCGGGCCGGGGCCCGGGAGGGATTCGGATGATGGACGCTCCGCAGAACTACCTCGCCGTGATCAAGGTCGTGGGGATCGGCGGCGGCGGCGTGAACGCCGTGAACCGGATGATCGAGGCAGGCCTCCGGGGCGTGGAGTTCACCGCCGTCAACACGGACGCACAGACCCTCCTGATGTCGGATGCCGAGGTGAAGCTCGACATCGGTCGGGAGACCACGCGGGGCCTCGGTGCGGGGTCCGATCCCGATGTCGGACGCCGCGCCGCCGAGGAGCACGCCGACGAGATCGAGGAGATCATCAAGGGCGCCGACATGGTCTTCATCACCGCCGGCGAGGGCGGCGGGACCGGGACCGGCGGCGCGCCGATCGTCGCGGAGGTCGCACGGAACCTGGGCGCCCTGACGATCGGTGTCGTGACCCGACCCTTCGGGTTCGAGGGCCGCAAGCGCGCGACCCAGGCCGACCTCGGGATCACGGAGCTGAAGAAGGCCGTGGACACGCTCATCGTCGTCCCCAACGATCGCCTGTTGCAGGTGGCCGACGCCAACATGCCGATGATCGATGCGTTCCGCATGGCGGACCAGGTCCTGTATCAGGGCGTGGACGGCATCACGTCGTTGATCACGACACCCGGGCTCATCAACCTCGACTTCGCCGACGTCAAGTCGATCATGGCCGGGGCCGGGTCGGCGTTGATGGGGATCGGTCTCGGATCGGGTCAGGACCGGGCCACGGAGGCGGCGAAGGCGGCGATCAGCTCGCCGCTCCTCGAGTCGTCGATCGACGGTGCCAAGGGTGTGCTCCTCTCGATCGCCGGTCCCACCGACCTCACCCTGCACGAGGTGAACGCCGCCGCCGACGCGATCACGCGCGTGGCGCACCCGGACGCCAACATCATCTTCGGGGCGGTCGTCGATGACGCCCTGGGCGAGGAGGTCCGCGTCACCGTCGTGGCCGCGGGCTTCGACAAGGTGACGGCCGTTTCCGACAGTCGCTTCGAGAGCCGCCTGTCGCGGCTGCTCGAGGAGCCCGGTGAGCAGGCCGAGGAAGAGGAACCGCTCCCGTCGATCCTGGCCGAGGACGACGAAGACCGGGTCTTCACCAACGGCGAGCAATCACCACCGGTCAGTTTCGACGCGCAGGAGGACCTGGACATCCCCGACTTCCTGAAGAGCTGAGCGTCCGCCCCGCGCGGCCCCTCGATCCGGGGCGGAGAGGTTCGAGTGAAGGAGGCGCCCTTCCCCCGCCTCCTCCCGGAGGACCTCTCCGCCTCGTTCGTGCTTCCGGGACCCGGACGCTCGGAGGGCTCGATGCTCGAGGAACGTGACCTGGTTCGCCGCAACGTCGAAGAGGTGCGATCGCGGATCGCGCAGGCCGCGGATCGCGCCGGCCGGGATCCTGCCGACGTCCGGCTCGTCGCCGTGACGAAGACCGTCGAGGTGGAACGGATCCGATGGGCCGTCGACGCCGGCGTCCGTGCCCTGGGGGAGAACTACGTGCAGGACCTCCGGCGGAAGCGCCACGAGATCGCGGGCGTCGCCTGGCACTACATCGGAACCCTCCAATCGGGCACGGCGTCGCAGGTCGCCGATCACGCCGACGTCGTGGAGACGATCGCGGGGGAGCGCGCCGCACGACGCCTCGCCCGTCGCGCCGCGCGATCCGGTCGGACGCTCGAGGCGTTGATCGAGGTGGACCTCACGGAGGGCCGGGCGGGCGTGCGACCCGGCGACCTCCCCGCCTTCGCCGATCTCGTCGCGTCGCTCGAGGGCCTCCATCTGATCGGTCTCATGACCGTTCCCCTCATCCCACGCGATCCGGAAGACTCCCGTCCCTCGTTCGCGCGGCTCCGCGAGCTGCGTGAGGCGCTCCAGGAACGGCATCCGGATGTGCTGGAATCGTCGATGGGGATGTCGTTGGATTACGGGGTCGCGGTGGAAGAAGGCGCTACGATTGTGCGCATCGGGACCGCGTTGTTCGGGTCCCGAGCGACCAGGCCCCGATGAACGAACCGGGGAACGGGCCAGGTGACGAGGAGGAAGCGACATGACGGGCGTGTGGAAGAAGACGCTGAACTATCTCGGTCTGGTCGAGGACGACGAGGAGTTCGTCGAAGAGCTGCCGGATGTGGAGCCTTCGCCGGTGCGTCGCATGCGCCCTCATCCCGTCCGGGAGGTGTCCTCCGAAGCGGAAGGCGTGGTGCGCACGATCGCGGCACCACGTCCCGCCGGCGGATCGTCCATGATCCACAAGTCGGAGCCCAAGCGGTTCAACGAGGCTCGTGAGGTCGCCGACCGGTTCAAGGAAGGCACCGCCGTCATCATGAACCTGCAGAGCACCGAGGATTCGACCGCGAGGAGGCTCGTGGACTTCGCATCGGGCCTCGTCTACGGCCTCGACGGCAAGATCGAGCTCGTGGCGAACCGCGTGTACCTGCTCACGCCGGCCGATGTCGAGGTCTCGGCGGAGGAGCGTGAGCGCATCGCTGGCGGAGGCTTCTACAACCAGTTCTGAATCGCACGCGAGACCGTGACCCGCAGCGGCGCTGCTAGCATCGCGCCTCGATGACGAGCGGTGCTGCGTCGTGACGGAGATCATCTGCCTCGCCCTGCTCGTCGCGATGATCGTCCTGTTCATCCGGGTGATCGTGGACTGGGTCGTGCTGGCGGGTTGGCGTCCGCCGCACTCCGGGCCGATCCGGGCCGCGCTCGACGTCACCGTCGACGTGACGGAGCCGCCGCTCCGGCTGCTCCGACGGATCGTGCCGCCGACCGGTGGGTTCGATCTCTCCGTCCTGGTTGCGTTCGTCGCCCTCACCGTGTTGCGTACAGTGGTCTGCTGACGATGAGAGGGTGAGATGAGGAAGAAGGACGCGGCGACCGAGAGCGGATCGGAGTGGAGCCTGCCGGCCGGCGGCCGCGTGAGCCCGCTCGATGTCCAGCAGAAGGAATTCCACGTCACCCGGGTCGGCGTCGGCTATCGGATGCGCGAGGTGGACGAGTTCCTCGATCAGGTGACCGACACCCTGTCGGCGCTGATCGCCGAGAACGAGCAGCTGCGAGCGTCGAGCGGGGGCGCCTCCGCCACGAGCGCGCCGGATGCCCGCGCACGAGAGACGGCGAACCCCGCGGAACGGGCGGCGGTGGATGCGTTCCTCCAACGGGAGAAAGGGTTCCTCTCGGGTCATGACCACCCGCGGGCGCGCGTCGCGGGTAGCCCGGATCATGGACCGCAGCTCCTCCGCGTGCGCCTGCACGAGCCCGCCGAGGTCCTGGAGGAACCCCTTCTCCCGTTGGAGGAAGGCATCCACCGCCGCCCGGTCCGCGGGGTTCGTCGTCTCTCGTGCGCGGGCATCCGGCGCGCTCGTGGCGGATGCGCCCCCGCGCGACGCTCGCAGCTGCTCGTTCTCGGCGATCAGCGCCGACAGGGTGTCGGTCACCTGGTCGAGGAACTCGTCGACCTCGCGCATCCGATAGCCGACGCCGACCCGGGTGACGTGGAATTC
>JBOGVC010000108.1:0-12548 GCA_050695275.1 Actinomycetota bacterium
GTGCTGCTCGGCCCGTCCATGGAGCGGTTCGAGTAGCTACCGCTCGCCGTCTAGAACAGCCACATGAGGACGGCGATCAATCCGATCACAGCCAGGATGGTCCAGATCATCTTTGGTCACCTCCTCCTGTTCAGGTCTCCAGCCCCTCCGTACCCGGCACCTCGAGGCTTCACACATCGGATCTCCTTCGGCCGATCGCACGGGTGCCGACTCGAGGTCCGTCCCGGATGATGACGGCATGGCCGAGGGCGACACGGTGTTCGCGACCGCGGCCCGGATGCACGATGCCCTTGCCGGTCATGAGCTCATCGCGACCGACCTGCGCGTACCGCGGTTCGCGACCGCCGACCTGTCGGGGCACGTCGTCCGGGAAGTCGCCGCGCACGGCAAGCACCTTCTGCTCCGCACGGAACGCGGTGTCTCCGTGCACTCGCATCTCGGCATGGACGGCTCCTGGCGGCTGTACGAACCGGGCGAGCGCTGGCGAGGTCGCGCCTTCGAGGTCCGGGCCGTCCTCACGACCGAGGAGCGGATCGCGGTCGGCCATCGTCTGCGACGGCTCGAGGTGATCCGAACCACGGCCGAGCGACAGCTGCTGGCACACCTCGGTCCGGACGTCCTCGGCTCCAACTGGGATGCCGCCGAGGCCACCCGGCGGCTCGTCGCGCCTCCGGACCGAGAGCTAGGTGACGCGCTCGTCGATCAGTCCGTCATGGCCGGGCCGGGGACCGTGTACCGCTCGGAGGTGTGCTTCCTTGCCGGCGTGGATCCGCGCACTCCCATCGGCTCGATCGAGGACCCGGGCGGGATCGTCGAGCTGATGCGCACCCTGATGGATCGGAACCGCACCGGCGGTCGGCGCGTCACCACGGACGACCCGCGGCCCGGCCACGACCTCTGGGTCTACGGCCGAGCCGGGAGACCCTGTCGTCGCTGCGGCATGCCGATCCGCTCCTTCGCTCGAGGACCTCAGTCGCAGGAGCGGATCACGTTCGCGTGCCCGGGATGCCAACCTGTGCTCGGCCCCTCCCCCGGGAACGAGTCCTAGCGTTCCTGGTCGCGTTCCTGCATCCTTGCCGGGGACCATCGGCGGGTTGAGTCCCGCCCGCGCCTCGGAGGCAAGAGTGGTCGAGAAGGAACCTCGTCCGTCGGTGACCGACATCGACGGGGAGCGCCTGTTCGCGGCCGCCCCCGAGGCCTTGTTCGTCGTCCGCGGCGACCGGATCGAGCTCGCGAACGACCAGACGGCGGCGTTCCTCGGCTGCGACCCCGTGGGACGGGACGTCCACGAGGTGATCCCCGGGTGGGTCGAGGGCGCCGACGCGGGCGTCCCGTTCGAAGCGGCGCTCCGGAGCCCAGCCGGGGGCGAGCTGCCCGGCGAGGTGCGTGTCCGCCGACTGGATGCCACGACGGCGATCGTTGCGATCCGCGACGCTCGGGCGTTGCTCGCCGGGCGCGACGCCGAGGCCGCTCTGACGGAAGCGGAGGCTCGCTACCGCAGCTTGGTCGAGCAGATCCCGGCCGTGGTCTACGCCGACGACGGAGAGGTCACGACGTACGTGAGCCCACAGATCGAGCACATCCTGGGGGTCTCGGCGGAGGCGTACCGGGAGGATCCCGAGATGTGGCTCCGGATGGTCCACCCTGACGACCGGGCTCAGGTGGAAGCCGAGAGCGCGGCGTTCCTCGCCGGCGAGGGCGGCGACCTCACCGACTACCGGATGATCCGCCCCGACGGCAGGATCGTGTGGGTGCGCGATCGGGCGTTCGCGTTCCGGGACAACGACGGGCAGGTCATCTGGGAGCACGGACTCCTGTTCGACGTCACCGAGCTCAAGGAAGCCGAAGCCCGCGTGACGGAGATGGCGTTCCACGACGGACTCACGGGTCTCGCGAACCGAGAGCTCTTCGAGGAGACCCTCGTCCTGGCGGTTGAGCGGGCGAGACGCACCGAGGCCCTGGTCGCCGTCCTGTATTTCGACCTCGACAACTTCAAGCTGGTGAACGACTCGCTCGGGCACCACGCCGGGGACACGCTGCTCACCGATATCGCGGATCGGCTCCGCGGCTGCACACGCAGTATGGATCTCGTCGCACGGCAGGGCGGTGACGAGTTCCTGATCCTCCTCGCCGACCTCACGGTGGATCGGGTGGATGACACGATCCGCGCGGTGGCTGCTCGCGTGAACGAGGCGATGCGTGCACCCTTCGACCTCCAGAACGTCGAGTTCCATGCCCGTGGTTCGATGGGGATCAGCGTCTACCCGAGGGACGCCCACGATCCGGTCGAGCTCATGAAGAACGCCGACATCGCGATGTACCGAGCCAAGCGGCTCGAGCCGGGTGGCTACGTGTTCTTCGCGGCCGATGCGGACGACGCGATGGAGCGACTCTCGTTCGCCTCGAGGCTGCGCCAAGCTGTCGAGGCCGAGAACTGGGTGCTCCACTACCAGCCCGTGGTGGACCTCGCGGATCGGCGGATCGTCGGCGCCGAGGCACTGATCCGGTGGCAGGATGCGAGCGGGGGCATCGTGGCCCCCGGCGAGTTCATCCCTGTGGCCGAAGAGCTCGGACTGATCGAGGCGATCGGCGAGTGGGTGGTGGACGAGGTCGCCCGGCAGCAACGGGCGTGGCGCGAGGCCGGCGTCGAGATCGAGCTCTCCTTCAACCTCTCCCCCCGCCAGCTCTGGACACCGCGCCTGGCCGAGCGGCTCCTCGAACGCCTCCGCAGCGTCGGCGTGGAGCCCTCGACGCTGATGGCCGAGATCACGGAGTCGAGCGCGATGGCCGACCCGGATCGCACGCAGCGGGTCCTCCGGGAGCTCCACTCGTGGGGACTCAAGCTCGCGATCGACGACTTCGGGACCGGCTACTCGTCGCTGGCGAGGCTGAAGCACATGCCCGTCGACGTGCTCAAGATCGATCAGGAGTTCATCCGGGACGTGGACCGCGACGTGCGGCTGGCGGGGATGGTCCGCGCGATGATCCAGGTGGCGCAGAGCCTCGACATGATCCCGCTGGCCGAGGGCATCGAGACGGAATCCGAGTTCATCTTCCTGCGGTCGAACGGATGCCGCCTGGCCCAGGGCTTCTGGTTCGCGCACCCGATGCCGCCCGATGAGCTCCGCGAGCTCCTGGCTCGCGACGAGCCGCTGGGGACACCGACCCTCTGAACGACGGTCTTTCCAGGCGGTTCGCTCTCCACCGGCGAAGCCCCCCTTGAACCCGAACTGGATCCTCAAGAAATCTTCACCCGGGGTCACGAGATGCCTCTCCGCGGCCGATATCCCAAGGATGGACAGCGATCCGATCGCGGACCTGAGGCTCGAGCGACAGGCCCTCTTCACTGGCATGGCCAGCGCCTTCGCACGGAGGGCCTTCGACGAGGTCGCGCAAGGCGTCGTGCCTGAGGTAGAGCTCACCCTCCTCGGCTCTTCGTGGCTGTCCGGCACCTACCTCGGATACGAGGGCTTCAGCCAGTACGTGCTCGCCGCTCGACTCGTCCTCGAACCGGCAGGGCGGCCGCTGACCTATCTGCACCACGATGACGAGATGGCGATCATGCACGAGTTCGAGGTCGGCGGGCGCGTCGGAGGCCCCGAGATCCCACTGCACGTCAACGTCAGGTTCGGCGACGACGGACGCATCTCCTCCCTCGTGATCCAACCCAAGGATCAGGCGCTCTTCGATGAAGCCGTGGACTCCTACCTCACCCCGCGAACGAGCTACGAGGAAACCGCCTAAGAGTCACGTCTCGTCGTTGTCACGCCGAGGATCGCGATCATCGAGCCAGCACTCCCTACACTCGTTTCGTGGGCACATCCACACGGGTGCTTGCAGGACCGATCCTTGCCCTCGGGCTCGCCCTAGCCGTCCTTCTCCCGAACGGATATGGATGTGGCACCCAGGAGTCTGTCGAGGTGGGTCGCCAGTGGAGCTACTCGCAAGAGCGATTCTCCTACGGCTGCCACCCAACTCCTGAGGCGATGGAGGTTCTGGAAGCCCAGGAACACTTCGTGCCCTGGCGGTCGAGCGACGCGGACATCGACTGGCGTGTGCCGATCCGGATCGGCGCTGTCGCCATCGCTCTCCTGATCGCGTGGGCCGTCGTCGCCAACGGACAGCGATCTCCCGGAAGGAAGACGAGCGCAGGGAGCCGGACGATCATCGGCTTGTACGGGCTCTTCGGCGGGACGATCGCGCTCCTGTTGACGCTTCGTGAGGACTCGTTCTGCCTCCGTCTTCGGGGTCGCGCACCCGGTTCGCTCTCCTGCTCCTACCGGTCGTTCTTCGGGTGGGACGCGGAACCGATCCTCGTCGAGGTGCTCTTCACCGTGGTCGGGGCGGCAGTAGGAGCAGCGGCAGGCATGCTCGTCGCCACTTGGGCAGGTCGCCACCAGCATGGAACCGTCGGCTTCGGCGGCGCGTCCACCGATCAGACGTAGGGACGCCCTTCCAAGGTCCACGGCGAGCTGGTCCGGAGGAAGGCTGTTGCCCATCGCGTCCTACGTGCGCTGCGTCGCGCGAGCGGCAACGAAGCCCACGAGTGCGCCTCCCACGATCCCGATCGCTGTCCACACAGGAACGGCGAGCGGACAGCTGCACTGCTGCGGGATGTTTTCGCACCCGCACAGCGGATCGAAGAGAACGACGTACACGAGTCCGAAGGCAACGCCGAGGATCACCCCGACGAGAACGAACATCCAAGTACGCCGCGTCACGTTGCGAAGCGTAGCGCGAGGGCGGTGCTCGACCGGAACGACGCGGGGGGAGGCTCTTGAGGTCAGTAGTCCCCGGGGGGTCCCGGCTCGCAGTAGGCCGTCACGGTCCCGTCCAAGGCCGTCTCGACCGAGAAGCCTCCGGAGCCTCCGACGCCATGGCCCCGGTCCGGCGTCCCGATGACTCCACCCTTGCCCGGGCACCGGTATTCATCGTCCGGGCCGACCTCGTCCGCCGTCAGGGTCAGCGTTTCCCCCGGCTGCACGACCCAAGTCCTCGCAGCGGGAACCTGCGACGGGTGGATCTCGTCGCCCTGAAGATTCGTCGGCATCGTCAAGTCGGTGTTGAACCAGTAGAGCGCCACGGCGCCGAGCACGAGCACTAGGACGACGCCGATGACGATCCAGCGTGCGCGGGCGCTCAGGGGTTACTCCTCACCGCTCCGCACTCTCCGCGACGACATGAACGCGACGCTCGTGCCGACCATGACCAAGACCACGCATGCGAGCATGAGCCAGTAGCCGACGCCCAGGGAGGTGTAGAAGCCGTATCCACCAAGGAGGATGCCGATCCATGTCAGCGACCAGACGATCGATGCAGCGGCCAGCGCTGGGAAGGTCCACGCACGCGGTTCCTTCAGAGCGGCGAAGGAGATCAGAGCGATGGCCGCAGCGCCCGCGAACAGATACAAGTGGCTGCCCACGGCGGCAACGGCGGCTTCTCGCATGGTGATCAGTCGGTACAGCGACAGGGAGTGCGGCGTACCCGCCTCCGCGTACGGCAGGAAGCAGCCCACAACGAACCCAAGGGCGCCGACGAGGACAACGCCGTACCCGACGACAGATCGTGGCGAGGTGGCTCGGAGTTCCTCCATCGCTGGCATCGTCTCCCTGCCCAGTGCGAAAGTCGAGCGTTGTGTTCATCGATCGAAAGCGGAAGGGTGCCTCGAATCCATGGAGAGGCGGGTGGCGCGCAACCTGACCGCGAAGGGCCGTGACGCACTCCCATACCTCCGCTGGAAGGGACAGCTGAGGAACCTCGCGAACGCTGTCACAGTCCAGTGTGGCATGCGCCGCCGGGTCGCCTGGGTCATGACCGTCCTCGTCCTCGTCTCCGGCACAGTGGGGTGCGCGTCGGCGAGAGGTCCAGCCGCGCCCACGCGATGCGTCCGGATGTGGAACGCGACCGTTCCGGAGGATGCGAGCGACGACTTTGATCGGGCGATCGTCTACCGGTGGACGGACAAGGCCGACGACGACGGCTGTGGCGTCATCTTCCTATCCGGCGCGGGCGAACCTTGGATCATCTTCGGTGGGGTCGTGGTCGACGATCGGGTGAGTCACTGGACGCGTGTCTTCGGTGAGCGGTGGGGTGAGGACAGCCCCGCGGGAGACGCCCCGACCGAACCGAACGTTCGTGTCCTACCAGGAGGATCGTTGTCCGACCTCTAGGGACCGAGCAGCGGTCGGGCAGAGGTAAGGGGCCATGGCGCTCTATCAGAGAGCGACCCCCGAATGGCAGTGCGGGCAAGGGTGCGCCAGTCCGCGCGGACAAGGAGCGGCACCGAGGACCCCACTGAGCGGGTTGGGCAGCGTGGCCGCGTCCCGCTGCTTCTCCTCTGGGCTCTTCGCCATCGCGAGCCCCCTCAGCACGATTCGCCCCGGATTCGCCCCAAGCCCTTCGTCGCGCACGGGCATTCTCGCAGCTCCGGGGGTGGGACTCGAACCCACAACCTACGGATTAACAGTCCGCCGCTCTGCCAATTGAGCTACCCCGGATCGGGTCACCGATGCTACCGGACCCGAACCGGCGTTCACGTCAGCTCGCGTCATCGCCCGGTAGGGTGTCGCCCATGAGACTTCGATCGCTGTTCCTGCTCATCGCCGGCGTCATGATCGGGCTCAAGGTGGCCGCCAAGCTCCGGGAGGACGATCCCGAGGTCCTTCACGGCCCGCAGCGCGGCCGGACGGAGCAGCGTCCCGCCCTCCGGCTCGTCTCCACCCAGGTCCAGCGGCTCACCGACGCGGCCACGGGCAAGAGCCTGGATGCGATCCGGCGGCTCCGCGGCGAGATCCGCGAGCGCCTCGGCGAGGACGACGCCGCGGCCTGGAACTGATCAGACCTTCCAGTTGGTCGGGGTCAGCCTCGTGCGACCAGACGTCGGCCGAGCGCGTCGTTGAACGCCCTCGCGTCCTTCCGGTTCTCGAGCTCGAACGCCATGCCCGAACCATCCACGCCGACGATCTCGAACTGGTGCGCGACCGCGAGTCCCAGGGACCTCCGAGTTCTCGACTCGACGCGGATCTCGTCCAGGCGCTTCGCGCGCCACGCGCCGCGTGAGTGGAAAGCGGATCGCGGTGCGTGGAGGAGCCGACGATCTGAGACCGCGATCAGCGCCGCCCCGATCGACGACCTCGTGCCTGCGACATAGGCGGCGCAGAGGATCCGCTCCCCCGGCTCGAGCGGTGCGATCGCTCCGACCTTGGCGATGAGAGAGGCCATCCGTTCGAGCGCGCGAGGGCGCTCCTCCTCACCGGGGACATCGGCCCCGGGGAGTGCCGCCTTGACCCGTACCCAGTACGGAACCCCGGGGGGCCCTCGACACCGCAACTGACCGCCAATCGTGCTCAAGCTCGTCGATATACATGCCGATGTCGTTGTGGTACAAGTGCGTTGCTCGACCGGCCGGCGGAGGGGCTGCCGGGGTCGTTGGGCAACTCGGGGCTCGGGTTCCCGAGCACACCGGGGCGTCTCGGCGCTCGGGTGAGAGAAAGGCAGGCGTTGGGAGGATGGGACTCTACGCTGCATGGAAGGAGCGGTTGGCTTCGGAGGAGGGAGCCACCGCGGTCGAGTATGCGCTCATGATCGCGCTGATCGCACTGGTGGTCGTGCTAGCCGTGACGTTCCTCGGTCAGGAGACGAACTCCTTGTACGAGAATCCAGAGTTGGTCAACGCGCTCACGTGATCTCCTGGCGTGACCAGGACGGTTACTCGAGGTAGTCGCGCAGGCGCTGCGAGCGCGACGGGTGCCGCAGCTTGGAGAGCGTCTTCGATTCGATCTGCCGGATCCGCTCTCGCGTGACCCCGAACTCCCGGCCGACCTCTTCCAGCGTCCGCGGGTGACCGTCCGCGAGGCCGAACCGAAGCTCGATCACCTTCTTCTCCCGCTCCGAAAGCGTGTGCAGGACCGAGCCGAGCTGCTCCTGCAGCAGGATGAACGACGCCGCGTCCACGGGGACCACGGCGTCGGAGTCCTCGATGAAGTCGCCGAGGTGGGAGTCCTCCTCCTCGCCGATCGGCGTCTCCAGGGACACCGGCTCCTGGGACACCTTCTGGATCTCCCGGACCTTCTCCGCGCCGATCCCCATGACCTTCCCGATCTCCTCGGGCGTGGGCTCGCGACCGAGGTCCTGCAGCAGCTGGCGCTGCACCCGGACGAGCTTGTTGATCGTTTCGACCATGTGCACGGGGATCCGGATCGTCCGCGCCTGGTCCGCGATCGCGCGTGTGATCGCCTGGCGGATCCACCACGTGGCATAGGTCGAGAACTTGAAGCCTTTCGAGTGGTCGAACTTCTCCACGGCACGGATCAAGCCGAGGTTCCCTTCCTGGATCAGGTCGAGGAACAGCATCCCCCGACCCACGTAGCGCTTCGCGATCGAGACCACGAGGCGCAGGTTCGCCTCGATCAGCTTCCGCTTGGCGAGCTGGCCGTCGCGCTCCACCCGGTGCAGGTAGCTGACGAGATCCTGGTCGGTCTTGGGCCGGTAGGACTTCTTCTGGGCCAACGGGTCCCGGCCGATGCCCTCCACCTTGCCGAACGCCGTCACCTGGTGGTTCCAGATCTCCCACACGCGGGTCGTGGCCAGACGGAACTGCTTGGGGTCGGGCTTGCCCTCGGATCCGATCTGCTCCTGGAGCGCGGTGCAGAGCTCCCCGGCCTCGATCCGGCGAGCCAGGTCGACCTCCTGCGGCGCGTTCAGCAGGGGGACCTTCCCGATCTCCTTGAGGTACATGCGGACCGGATCGTTCGTGGGCGCCTTGAGCGCGTCCACCTCGATCCGGATCTGCGTCACCGCGTCCGTGTCGTCGCCGGGTAGCTCGATGATCTCGATGCCTTCGGTGTTGAGGTGGTCCGTCAGTTGCGCGAGGACGTCCTCGACCTGATCGGGTGTGATCTCGGGGAGCGCCTCGAAGACGTCGCCGGAAGTCACGAAGCCGCGTTCGCGGCCGAGCACGACGAGCTGTTCCTTGACCTCGTCGAGGCTCTGCGTATCAGGAACTGGTTCGCGGGCCGCGCTCAACGGGGGTCTTCCAGCTGCGTTGGGAGCACGGAGGACAGTGTACGGAACGCGCGGCGGCGCCGACCTGGAACGATCGGCGGGCTATCCGGCGTCCAGGAGTCCCTGTCGGATCCTGCGGAGATCACCGTCCACCGCCACCAGCTCGTGGAAGAGTTCGTCGTAGCCGGCTTCCGTCTGCGGATTCAGCTTCTGCAACCGGATACGCAGCTCGTCGCTCTTCGCTTTCAACACGAACTCCTGCAGTCGTGCGAGCACGTGCGACGCGTACTCGGGCAAGGGCTCGCCCTCGATCGGCTCCACCGCGAGCGCGCTCACGGCCGATGCGATCTTCGGGTCCTCGGAACCGGCCAGCACGCTCACGTCGCCGGCGTGCTCGCGGAGTCCCGCGAGCACCGATCGCCCGCCCGGTGTCCGCACGTGATCGTCGGTGAGCTGCGGCGCGAACTCCTCGAAGATCGCGCGGTCGCGGACCAGGAGGCGGAGCATCTCCCGCTCCACGCGGTCCCGCGCGGAGAGCCGCTTCAGCGTCTTGGCGACCTGCTCGGGATGACCGCCCAGCCGCCGGTCCAGCGCCGTCCGCACGGAGTCCTCCGAGACCCCGGTGAGGTCGGCCAGGAGGTGTCCGTATTCGCTCCGGCGCACCGGATCCGTCAGCTCTTGAAGGATCGGCAGGGCGCTCGCCACCGCCGCCGACTGTCCTTCGACGTTGGAGAGATCGTGGCGCTCCACGGTCCGCCGGACCATGTACTCCACCAGCGGGCGAGCACCCTTTGCTGCCTCCCGGACCTCGTCCGGGCCATGCTTGGCGACGAACTCCGCCGGGTCCAGTCCTTCCGGCATGATCATCACGACAGCCTGCACCGGGTACTGCTCCTGGTAGCCGAACGCCCGCTCCGCGGCACGCGCTCCAGCCTCGTCGGAGTCGAACGCCAAGACCGCCTGTTGCGCGAACCTCGACAGCAGCCGGAAGTGTCCCTCCCCCAGTGCCGTGCCGCACGTGGCGACCGCGTTGTCGATGCCCGCCTGCGCGAGCCCGATCACGTCCGTGTAGCCCTCGACCACGAACACCTGTCCGGACCGCGCCACCGCCTGCCGGGCCTTGTGGAGGTTGTAGAGGATCTCGCTCTTCTTGTAGATCGCCGTCTCCGCGGTGTTCAGGTACTTGGCCTGTTCGGCCGCGCGCGCGTCGCTCGGTAGGACGCGCGCCCCGAAACCGAGGTAGCGGCCCTGGAGATCCTGTACCGGGAACGTCAGCCGCGCTCGGAATCGGTCACGAACGACGCCGTCCTCTCCTTTCGTGGCGAGCCCGGCCTCGATCAGCGTGTCGGGGCCGAGATCCTGCGCCAGCCTGCGGAGCAGGAAGTCCGGATAGCCCGGCGCGTAGCCGATCCCGAACGCCTCGATCGATCCCGGCGACAGACCGCGCTCCTTCACGTACGCGCGCGCGTCCTCCGCCTCGCGGCCCTCGAGCAGCGTTCGCGTGTAGAGCTTCGCGGCCTCCTCGTTCGCATGGAACAAGGCGTTCCGCCGCGCCGCCGCCCGGCGCTCGGCCGCCGAGTCGCCCTCGTAGCGCAGCGTCACGGCCGCCTGCTGCGCCAGGCGCTCGATCGCCTCCACGTAGGACAGGCTCTCCAGCTGGCGGAGGAACTTGATCGCGTCGCCGCCCTCGCCACACCCGAAGCAGTAGAAGACCCCCTTGGCCGGCGAGACGCTGAAGGAAGCGGTCTTCTCCTGATGGAAGGGACACAGACCCGAGAGCGAGTCGTGGCCCGTCTTCTTCAGCGTGAGGTACTGCGAGACGAGCGCGACGATGTCCGTGCGCTCCTTGACGGCGTCGATGTCCTCCTGCCTGATCCTGCTCATGTTCTCTGGGCCATGCCCCTACCCCTGGTCGTGCAACCACCCATGGGGAAGGAACAGTTGCTCGTACGTCCGGATCGCGTAGCGGTCCGTCATGCCGGAGATGTAGTCGGCCACCCGGACCGGCAGGTCACCCGGCGCCCGATGGTACTCCTCGGGAAGGTCATCGGGGTGATCCAGGAAGTGCTGGAACAGCTCCCGGATCAGCCGCGTGGCCCGCGCATGCTCTCCCTGGGAGTCCTCGCGGAGGTACACCTGCTCGAACATGAAGTCGCGGAGGCCGTCCAGCGCAGCGAAGACCGGCTTCGTGAGCCGAACCTCCGGCTGGTCCTCGCTCGCGGAGACGAGATCCGTGACCAGCGTGTTGATCCTCGCGGAGTGCGTCGCGCCGAGGACCCTCATCGGCTCCGCGGGGAGCTCCGCCTCGGTCAGGACGCCGGCCCGGAGCGCGTCGTCCACGTCATGGTTCAGGTACGCGATCCGGTCGGCGAACCGCACGATCTGCGCCTCGAGCGTGGACGGGGGCGGCATCGACCAGGGATGGTGCACGATCCCGTCGCGCACCTCCCACGTGAGGTTCAAGCCCTCGCCGTCGTTCTCGAGGTGATCGACGACCCGCAGCGACTGCTCGGAATGCCGGAACGGCCGTCCGAGGAACGGCGTCAGCGCCTGCTCCCCCAGGTGCCCGAACGGCGTGTGCCCGAGGTCGTGCCCGAGGGCGATCGCCTCTGCGAGGTCCTCGTTCAGCCGGAGCGCCCGGGCGGCCGTCCGCGCGATCTGCGAGACGTCGAGGGTGTGGGTCAGCCGCACGCGGTAGTGGTCGCCCTGCGGCGAGAGGAACACCTGCGTCTTGTGCTTCAGACGGCGGAACGCCTTGGCGTGCACGATGCGGTCGCGGTCGCGCTGATAGACGGTGCGGAGATCGTCGTGCCGCTCGTCACGCTCGCGACCTTTCGTGGCCGACGCGAGCTGGGCGCGCTCGGAGAGCACCTCCCGCTCGATCTCTTCGGTTCGCTCACGGGGGGTCGTCATCGTGGCCATGGTAGCCGTGCGGAGAGACAGCCCCGTGCGCTAGCGTGAGAGGGAGATCCTCGGCCGCCGGGAGGAGAACGGACATGGCGAAGAAGAGCAAACGGACGGCGCACTTCGGCGTCCAGATCGTCGAGAGCTCGAAGGACATCACGCTCGTCTTCGACGATCAGGCCCTTCCGCCTATCGTCTTCGACGCGAAGACCGGGCAGTCCGGCAAGAAAGCACACGCGAAGTTGAAGAAGGTCCTCGACGCGGTCGAGGCGAAGGGCGAGGTGAAGACCGCGACGAAGACGGCGGCGAAAGCCGTGACCGCGGCCGTGAAGACGGTCTCCAAGGAGGCGGTGAAGGCCGTCTCCGACAGGACCGGCAACGGGAGCGACAAGTAGGAAGCTACCCGCCGAACACCCGATAATAGAGGTACGCGAACGTCTCACGAACGTACCCCTCGAACCGCGTCTCCTGTGACGTCGCTGCGGACTGCCACGTCGCCGAGGCGTGCCCGTCGATCCCCAGGTCCCCCGCCATCCGCTCCACGCGGGCGTTGTGCCACGGATCCGACACGAGGAACGCCGAGCGCATCCCGCCGTCGCGGAGCACGGGCACCGCGGCCTCGAGCGACTCGAACGTCGTGT
>JBOGVC010000109.1:0-8915 GCA_050695275.1 Actinomycetota bacterium
CGGCTTCTTCGCGGCCGCCCGCGCCTTCCTCGCCTCGGCCTTGGCGGCCCGCGCCGCCGCCTCGGCCTCCCGGTCACCCGGCTTCGTGATCTTCAGGTCGAGGTCGGTCTCCGCGCCGCAGTGCCAGCACCGCAGGCTCTTCGGGCGGCGCAGGAGCAGTCCCCCGCAGTCGGGGCACGGGATGTCCTTCTCCGGAGGATTGTTGACGGCGCAATCGCAGTCCGGGTAGCGGTCGCATCCGTACATCAGCCCGAACCGTGTCCGCTTCTCGACCAACTCGCCCTGGCCGCACTGCGGGCAGGTGACGCCCGTGCTCTTCGGCGGCTCCTTCTTGATGTAGCGACAGTCCGGGTAGCCGCTGCATCCGATGAACGGTCCGAACCGCCCCACCTTCTTCACAAGCTGGCGGCCGCAGTCGGGGCACGTCTCCTCCAGCAGCTCCGGCTCGGGGCGTTCGCTCCCGTCGAGGTTCCTGATGTAGTCGCAGTCGGGGAAGTTCTCGCAGCCGATGAACTTGCCGAACCGGCCGAGCCGTACCTGCAGGCGCCCGGGCTCCCTCCCCTCGGTCGGACATTTCGGGCAGAGCTCCTCGGTCTCCTCCAGGTACCGCTCGAACTTCTCCTCGGCCAGCGCGAGCTCCTCCGCGAACGGGACGTAGAAGTCCTGCAGGACGGCCACGCGGGTGGCGGTGCCCTCCGCGATCTCGTCCAGCTCCTCCTCCATCCGGGCGGTGAAGTTGACGTCGACGATGTCCGGGAAGTGCTGGATCAGCTTGTCCGTCACCACCTCGGCGACGTCCTCGGGCAGGAACCGCTTCTGATCCAATCGGACGTAGCCCCGCGCCTGGATGGTCTGGATGATCGATGCGTACGTGGAGGGCCGACCGATCCCGAGCTCCTCGAGGGTCTTGACGAGCGACGCTTCCGTGTACCGGGGCGGGGGCTGCGTGAAGTGCTGTTCGGGCAGCAGCTCGAGCATCCGCAACAGCTGCTCCGCGGTGAGCCCGGGCAGGCGCGACTCGGCGTCCTCGTCGGGTCCCTCGTCCCGTCCCTCCGTGTAGACCCGGATGAACCCGTCGAACACGAGCGTCTGTCCGGTGGCGCGCAAGCCGTAGCGCGCGTCACCGTCGACGGCTTCGATGTCCACGCCGACCTGGGCGAAGCGGGCCTCGGCCATCTGCGTCGCCACGGTCCGCTTCCAGATCAGGTCGTACAGGCGGAGCTGGTCGCGATCGAGTGCGCCGGCGACCCGGTCGGGCGAACGGAGGACCGACGTGGGCCGAACGGCCTCGTGGGCCTCCTGGGCGTTGCGCGACCTCGTCTTGTAGCGCCGATGCTCGGCGAGCGCGTACGAAGGGCCGTACTCCTGCTTCACGAGCTCCGCGATCTCGCGGAGCGCCGAGTCGGCGATCGTGACCGAGTCGGTCCGCATGTAGGTGATCAGCCCGACCGACCCCTCGCCGGGGAGCGAGATGCCCTCGTACAGTCGCTGCGCGAGCGTCATCGTCTTGCGCGCCGAGAAGCCGAGCTTCCGCGCGGCCTCCTGCTGCAGCGTCGACGTCGTGAACGGCGGGGCCGGCGACCGCTTCCGCTCCTTCCGCTGGACGTCGAGGACCCGGTACGCGGCTCGCCCGAGCCGCTCCACGTGCGGCATCGCGGCGGTCTCGGCGCCGAGGAGGATCCCCTTCTTGTCCGGCGCGGTGGCGAGCTTCCCCTCGGGGATCTCCGTGAGCCGCGCGACGAACGGCTGCTCTTCTCCGTCCGGCGTGAGTCGGACGTCGACGCTCCAGTACTCGACCGGGACGAAGGCGCGGATCTCGCGCTCGCGCTCGACGATCAGGCGCACGGCGACCGATTGGACCCGGCCCGCGGACAGCCCCGGCCGCACCTTCCTCCACAGGATCGGGCTGATCCGATAGCCGACGAGGCGGTCGAGGACCCGGCGCGCCTCCTGGGCATCCACGAGCTTCAGGTCGATGGCGCGCGGGTGCCGCACCGACTCGAGGATGGCGTCCCGCGTGATCTCCGTGAACGTGATCCGCTTCGCCTGGTCCGGCGCCACGCCGAGCAGGGTGGCCACGTGGTAGGCGATCGCCTCACCCTCGCGGTCGTAGTCCGTGGCCAGCACGAGCTCGTCCGCACCCTTGAGCGCCCGCTTCAGGTCCGCGACGTGCCGCTTGGAGTCCTCGGGAACCTCGTAGACCGGCGCGAACCCGTCCTCCACATCGACACCGAGCTGGCTCTTCGGCAGGTCTCGGACGTGCCCGAAGGAAGCCCGAACGGCGTAGTCGCCGCCCAGGTACTTCTCGATGGTCTTCGCCTTCGCAGGCGATTCGACGATGACGAGGGTTCCTGGCATCTCGAAGTCGATCTCTCCTTCAACTGGGGATGGTGACGGGTGGTGTCAAGCCCACGCGTTCGGACGGTACCACCGGCTCTCGGGGCGTCCTCGGAGGGCTGGCGAGGCTCGCGCGGGCCGCGGGGAGGGGGCCGAGCGCCTCCAGTGAGCACGAAACGTGCTGGTACGCTGCGGTTATTCCCGACCGGAGGAGCGCTCCCACCTGCTCGCGATCCTCAACGAGTTCATCACGACGCTGATCGGCGACTACGGCTACCTGGCCGTGTTCGTCCTGATGGTGCTCGAGTCGGCGTGCGTGCCGGTCCCCTCCGAGGTGACGATGCTCTTCGGCGGGGCGCTCGCCAGCGCCGCGTTCGCGGGCGCGGGCCAGGAGCTCGACTTCGCCGCCGTCGGCCTGCTCGGGACGGCCGGGAACCTGGTCGGATCCTGGCTGGCCTACTGGGCGGGTGCCGTCGGTGGGCGGCCGCTGGTCGATCGGTTCGGGCGGTACCTGCTGGTGCTCCCTCACGAGGTGGATCGGGCGCACGACTGGTTCGAGCGGCGCGGCGAGATGGCGGTGTTCGTCTCGCGACTGCTGCCGGTGATCCGGACGTTCATCTCCCTGCCCGCCGGCGTCGCGAAGATGCCGTTCTGGCGCTTCACGATCTACACGATCCTCGGATGCCTGCCGTGGACGTTCGCGCTGGCATGGCTGGGGTACGCGCTCGGCGAGAACTGGACGAAGGTCGAGGACGTGTTGCAGCCACTGGCGTGGGCGATCGCGGCCGTGGTGGTCGCGGTCGGCGTGTGGTGGGTGGCGCACCGCTACCGGAAGGTGCGCGCCGCGTACGCCGAGCTCGATGCGACCGCCGGGGGCGGGAACGCCGGGTAGGCTCCGGGCCGTGCGCTCCTGCTCCGCCTGCGGACGCGACAACCCGGAGGACGCGAGGTTCTGCGCGAACTGCGGATCGCCGCTCTCCGACGTGGCCGGGTCGGCACGCGAGGAGCGGAAGGTCGTCACGGTGCTGTTCGCCGACCTCGTCGGCTTCACGAGCCGGAGCGAGCAGCTCGACCCGGAGGACGTCCGAGCCACCCTCACGCCGTACTTCACGCGCCTCCGTGAGGAGCTGGAGCGGCGGGGCGGCACGGTCGAGAAGTTCATCGGCGACGCCGTGATGGCGGTCTTCGGTGCGCCGACGGCGCACGAGGACGATCCGGAGCGGGCCGTCCGGGCCGCCCTGGCGATCCGTGACGCGCTGGCGGAGATGAACGAACAAGACCCGGGCATCGATCTCCACGTCCGGATCGGCGTGAACACCGGCGAAGCGCTCGTCTCGCTCGGCGTTCGGCCCCTCCAGGGCGAGGGGATGGCCGCCGGCGACGTGGTGAACACGGCGGCTCGTCTGCAGACGTCCGCCCCGGTGGACGGGATCCTGGTCGGCGAGGCCACGCACGACGCGACCGAGCGCGCGATCGAATACCGGGCGAGCGATCCCGTGCAGGCGAAGGGGAAGACCGATCCGATCGCGGTCTGGCAGGCGCTCGAGGCCCGCTCCCACTACGGGATCGACATCACCCGCCGCGTGGACACCGCGCTCGTGGGGCGCGATCGGGAGCTCGCGCTCCTCCGCGATGCGCTCGATCGGGCGCGTCATCAGGACGAGCCCCAGCTGGTCACCCTCGTCGGCGAACCCGGGATCGGCAAGAGCCGCCTGGTGCACGAGCTCTTCGTCCACATCGAGGGCATGCCGGACCTGATCACCTGGCGCCAGGGCCGGTGCCTGCCCTACGGCGACGGGGTGAGCTACTGGGCGCTTGGCGAGATGATCAAGGCCGAGGCCGGCATCCTGGAGACGGACACCGACGGCGAGGCCGCGGCCAAGGTGGACCGGAGCGTCACCGAGCTCATCGCGGAGGAGGACGAGCAGCGTTGGGTGGCGCGCCACCTGCGCCCGTTGATCGGTCTCGCCCAGGAGCGGGACTCGAGCCCGGAGGCGATGGACGACGGGCCGTCGGCCTGGCGTCGCTTCCTCGAATCCCTGGCCGAGCGCCGCCCGACCGTGCTCGTGTTCGAGGATCTGCACTGGGCCGACGACGGCCTCCTCGATCTCCTCGACGACCTGATCGATTGGACGCGCGACGTTCCCCTGCTCGTCCTGTGCACGGCCAGGCCCGAGCTCCTCGTCCGCCGGCCGGACTGGGGCGGCGGGAAGCTCAACGCCGCGACGCTCTCGCTCGCCCCGCTGTCCGATGAGGAGACCGCGGTGTTGCTCGCGGGGCTCCTCGATCGGTCGGTCCTCCCCGCGGAGCTGCAGTCGGCGCTCCTCGCCCGAGCGGGCGGGAACCCGCTGTACGCGGAGGAGTTCGCCCGCATGGCGGCGGAACGCCCGCTGACCGATCTCGCGGCCGCGGAGCTCCCCGGCTCGGTGCAGGGCATCATCTCGGCCCGACTCGACGGCCTGGAGCCGAGCGACAAGTCGCTGCTGCAGGACGCCGCCGTGGTCGGCAAGACGTTCTGGCTCGGGGCGATCGCCGCCATCGGCGGGCGGGATCGCGCCGACCTCGAGGGACGGCTGCACGAGTTGGAGCGCGGGCGGTTCGTCCGCCGGTCGCGCCGCTCGTCGATCGGCGGAGAAGCCGAATACGCGTTCTTGCATCTGCTGGTGCGTGACGTGGCGTACGGGCAGATCCCGCGTGGCGCCCGTGGTGAGAAACACCGAGAGGCTGCCGAGTGGATCGGATCACTCGGGGGCGATCGACTCGAGGACCGTGCCGAGCTGCTGGCCCACCATTATGGATCCGCGCTCGAGCTGACCCGAGCTGCCGGGCTCGACGCCACGTCGATGGAAGGCCCGGCCCGGCTCGCGCTCCGGGCCGCGGGCGATCGCGCGCGCGGCCTCGGAGCGTATGCCGCGGCCGAGCGCGCCTACGGGGCCGCGGTGGAACTCTGGCCGCGGGACGACCCGGAACGGCCGGCGCTGCTGCTCCGCTTCGGTCGGACCCTCTCGCTCGACCGCGATGCCGGAACGGAGGAGCTGACCGAGGCGAGGGACGGCTTCCTGGCATCGGGCCAGCGGGACGCGGCCGCGGAGGCGGAGCTCCTGATCGGCGACTTGGCGTGGCGGCGCGGCATGGGCGAGGAGGCGCAGACCCACATCGAGCGGGCGATGACGCTCGCGGACGGCCTCCCACCGACGCCCGAGCTCGCCGCCGTGAAGTCCCACCTGGCTCGGTACTTCATGGTCGCCGGCCGCCACGACGACGCGATCCGCGTCGGCCGGGACGCCCTGGCGATCGCCCGCGACCTGGACCTCGAGGAACTCCAGGCGTTCGCGCTCACGTCGCTCGGGACGGCGCGCATCGACCGCGCCGACCTGGGTGGGTTCGACGACCTCGAGGAGGGCATCGCGATCGCGGAACGGGTCCACAGCCCGTGGCACCTGACGCGAGGACAGGTCAACCTGGGCGTCTGCTCCTTCCTCGTGGGCGACGTTCGCCGTGCGCTCGCGGTCCACGAGCGCAATCTCGAGGCCGCGCGCCGGTTCGGGATCGAGGGCGCGATCACCTGGAACCTCGCGGAGGTCGCGTTCGACTCGTGCCTCTCGGGCCGCTGGGACGCCTCCCTCGAGATCCACGATGCGGAGATCGCCCGGATCGAAGGAGGCGCACCCCACTACCTCGAGACGCAGCACCGCCAGAGCCGATCGAGGATCCGGCTGGGCCGGGGTGACCTGGCAGGGGCGCTCGAGGACGCCGAGCGCGCCGTCGCCGCGGGTCGGGAGGCCCGTGACCCACAGGCGCTCCTGCCGTGCCTCGCGGAGCGAGCGAAGGCGTTGCTCGCGGCGGGGCGAGGGGAGGAGGCCGAGGCCGACGTCGCGGAGATCCTGGAGCGCAACGCCGCCGTCCCGTCGCTGGAGTGGTCGTGGTGGATCCTCCAGGCATCGATCGTGCTGACGGAGCGAGGTCGGGGGGACGACCTCCTGGCGCTGGGAGGCGAGGACCTCCCGTCGGACTGGGTCCGGGCGGCGCGCCTCTGGGCTTCGGGTGACCTCGCCGCTGCTGCCGATCTCCTGGAGGAGATCGGCGCGGCACCGGACGAGGCATACGCGCGGATGAAGCAGGCGGAGCGACTCACCGCGGCGGGTCGCCGAGCCGACGCCGAGCCGTTCCTCGCACGGGCGCTCGAGCTCTTCCGGACGATGGGCGCGACAGGGTGGATCGTCGAGGCGGAGCGCCTGCTCGCCCCGCCCGCGTGAGGAACGGAGAACGCTAGGAGCGACCGCCGGGCGCGTACCCGAGCTCGACATCGACCACGTTCCGCAGCGGCTCGCTCGCCACGAATCGCTTCAGGTTGTCGACGAAGAGCGCGACGACGTCCTCCGCCCAGCCCTCGTGATCGCCGGCGCGATGCGGTGAGACCAGGACGTTCGGCATCCGCCACAGCGGGCTCTCGACCGGCAGCGGCTCCTCCTCGAACACGTCCAGCGCGGCACCGGCGATCCCGCCCGACCGCAGGGCCTCGATCAGCGCGGGCTCGTCCACGGTCGCCCCTCGGCCGATGTTCACGAACACCGCGTGCGGGCGCATCGCGGCGAAGGCCGCGGCGTCGAACATCCCGCGGGTCGCCTCGGTGATCGGGAGGACGTTCACCACGTGGTCGGCGCTGGTGAGCTCGGCTCGCATCTCGTCGGGGCCGGCGATCGCGTCGAAGGTTCCGTCGGGTGCGCGCGGTGTGCGCGCCACTCCTCGGACGTGGAGCCCGGCCGCTCGGAGCAGCCGCCCCACCTCCGTACCGATCGAGCCCGCCCCGACCACCAGCGCCGTCGTCCCACGGAGCAGCGTGATCTCGTCCGCCGGCCACGCCCCCGGCCGGAGTCGGGCATCCTCGAGGAGGCGGGCCGAGAACGCGAGCAGGAACCCCAGGACCGATTCCGCGAGGCCCGGATCGTAGACGCCCGCGGCGTTGGTGAGGACGACCCCGTGCGCCGGCAGGGTGGGCGACGCCAGCTCCTCGACGCCAGCCGAGATCGACTGGATCCAGCGGAGCCGCGGCGCTCGCGGCAGGACGTCGAGTAGTCGCGGCCGATCGAAGTTCCACACGAACACCGCGTCGAGTTCGGAGAGATGGGCCTCGAGGCCCTCGACGCCGGTCACCTGGACGAGCCGAGCGAGATCGGCTGCCGCTCGCAGATCGGGGAGCTCTCGATCGACCGCATCGACGATCGCGACGAGCGGAGCGGGAGCCACTACAGGTTCGCGAGCATCGTCCAGGTGTCGGAGGAGTCACCGGAGTCGCCGACCTTCTCGAACCCGGCCCGCTGATACATCATCCGGGAGCGGTTGTGGACGGCGACGGACAGGGAGAGCGCCTGGAAGCCCTCCTCGCGTGCCTGCACCATGCAGGAACGAAGGACCGCCTGGCCGATGCCCTTGCGACGATGGAGCGGCGCCACGGCGATGCTCAGCTCCGGCGTCTTCTCGTTCACGAACCCGAACCCCGGCTCCTCCTCCGTGAAGACGCGATACCAGGCCGCTCCCACGGGCTGGCCGTCGATCTCCGCGACGACGCCGCCGTCACCCTCTCGCCCCCAGTCCTCGTGGTAGCGCCGAAGCGTGGGCTCGACCAGGAACTCCTCGATGCTCTCCCGCGGCCAGTCGGGGTTCCACCGCGCGGCCTCGTACAGCATCGTGCGGAGGAACTCCGCGTCGTCCTTGGTGGCGGGCCGGATGTTCACGCGGCTAGCGTACCGCGGGGCCGGTGGGCGCCCCGTCGCTCGACGCGCTCCGGAGCGTCTCGGGCGCGGACAGGTGGAACGGGACGCTCGTGACGACCACGTCCGGCTCGAAGAGCAGCATCCGCTTGAAGAACAGCGCGGACTGGTTGTGGAGCAGGCTCTGCCACCAGTGCTCCGGCACGAGCTCCGGGAGGACGACCGTCACCACCGTGTCACCCCGGGCGGTGCGGCTCCGCACCTCCGCGAGGAACGGGGGACCGAGATCGCGGAACGCCGCCTCCACGAGCACGAGCGGGACGTCCATGCGCCGGTCGTGCCATGCCTCGACGACCTTGGGGATCTCCTCGGGATCTGTGGCCATGTGGATCGCCTGGATCGAGGACGGTTGGAGCGACTTCGCGTAGACGAGCGCACGCACGGTCGCGTCCTGCACGCTCGAGACCGGCACGATCACCTCGCTCCGCGGCCGCTCGATCGGGCGCGCGCCCGCGGCGAAGTGCGGCTCGCCCGGGACGAGCGGCACGTTCGTGACGACGATCCCGGGCTGGAACAACAAGGACGTCTTCAACAGGAACGCTGACCGATGCCGGACGAGCTGCAGGAGTGAGCCCGAGGTCACGACCTCCGGGATCACGACGGTGACGAAGTCCGTCGCAGCCGGCCGCTGCTTCAGGAAGCGGCGCACCGCCCGCACCGGGTGCTCCTGGGCGCCCGGCAGGAGCGCGAGGTCGTCGTACCGCGGCGCCACGCGCCGCCACGTCTCCCGGGCTTCCTCGAGTCGCTCCTCCGGCCCGACCCAGAGCGCCGTCATCGCCTGGCATCGGATCGTGAAGAGGTAGGAGA
>JBOGVC010000110.1:0-4728 GCA_050695275.1 Actinomycetota bacterium
ATCGCCCGGCACGCACGAGCCGTCCCGCTCGAACCGAAGGGCGGTGGCTCCGTCGACCTCGACGGCGGCGCAGGCCTCGCCGCTGGAGCTCGGGTCGGTCGTGGACCGGTCGGGAGACGCCACCATCGGTGATCGGCTCCCGTCGCATGCGCCGAGCAGGACGACGAAGCCGAGCGCGAGCGGGGCAACCCTCACGAGGACGAGGCGGCGCGGCGGCCGGCGGCGCGCGATCGGAGCACCACCCAGATGAGCACCGCGGCGACGCCGGCCGCCCCGACGGCGGCCGCTACGCTCGCCCTCGGACCGGGGACGGCCGAAGCGAGCCGGGTCCGCATCCGAACGGGCTGATGGAAGTCGCGGATGGGCCAGCCCTGTTCCTCCGCCGCCCTGCGCAGCTCCTTGTCGGGGTTCACGGCTACCGGGTGGCCCACCGCGCCGAGGAGCGGCAGATCGGTGACGGAGTCGCTGTAGGCGAAGGAACGCGTCAGATCGATCCCCACCCGTTGGGCCACGGCACGCACGGCCGCCGCCTTCTCCTCGCCGTACGCGTAGTATTCGAGCTCTCCCGTGTACCGGCCGTCCGCACCGATCGCCGCGCGCGTGGCGATCACACCGGAGACGCCGAAATGGCGCGCCAGCGGTCGGACGACCTCTTCGGGCGAGGAGGACACGATGTAGATGCGTCTGCCCTCGGACCGATGGAGCTCCATCAGATCGAGCGCTTCGGCGTAGACGTAGGGATCGATCACGTCCAGGATCACGTCTTCGACGAGCCGCTCCACCTGCGCGCGATCCCAGCCCTTCGTGAGCTGGAGCATCCCCTCCTTCAGGCGCTCCATCTTGCCCTCGTCGGCGCCCACGAGCAGGTAGACGAGCTGGGCATAGGCCCCGCGGAGCAACTGCCCACGGGAGACCATTCCCGCCCGGTACAAGGGACGAGACAGCGCCAGGGTGCTGGACCGCGAGATCACGGTCTTGTCCAGATCGAAGAATGCGGCTTCCATCGGAAGAACCATCGTACGGGGACCCCGTGACGTTGAGGGGAGCCGCCGGAACGCCTCAGCCGAAGGTGATCTCCTCGCCTTCGCGGGCGAGGTCGACCACGCCGTCCGTCCAGAGCTCGTGCACCCGCTCGCAGAGCGCTTCGAGCTCGTCGTCCGTGTGGTTCGGGTCATGGTGGAACAGGAGGAGCCGTCGCGCCGACGCGAGCCGCGCGAAATCGGCGACGTGCTGGGTGCTGGAGTGACCGAACCCGGCGCGCTCCGGATACTCCTCCTCCGTGTACTGGCAGTCGTGGATCAAGACGTCGACGCCCGAGGCGACCTCGAACCCCGACACCCACTCGGGCGCCACCTTCGACAGGTCGACCGCCAGCGCCGGCTCGTGGTCGGTGAGGTAGGCGAGGCTCCGCCCCCCGTCCTCGATCCGGTAGCCCACGGTCGGGCCTCGGTGGATGATCGGCCGGGCGATGATCGTCGCCGAGCCGAGCATCCACGGCTCGTACGGCGCGTCGTGCAGCTCCAGGTGAGCCGGCACCTCGGCGAGACGGACTGGGAACAGCGGGGGCGAGAGGTACTGGGAGATCCTGTCGGAGAGCGATCGCGTCGGCGAGGGCGGTCCCCAGATATGCAGCTCCGTGCTCCGATCCCAGAGCGGGGCGAAGAACCCGAGACCCTCGAGGTGATCGAGGTGCAGATGGCTCAGCAGGATGTCGATGCGTTTCGGCGCCGTCCCGTCCAGCGTCGCCCCGAGGGCCCGGATCCCGGTGCCCGAGTCGAGGATCACGAGGCTCCCGTCGTCGGGGCGCACCTCCACGCAGGAGGTGTTGCCGCCGGTGCGGACGGTGTCCGGCCCCGGCGACGCCAGTGAGCCACGGGAGCCCCAGAACCTGGCGCGCACGTCAGGCCTCCCCGGCCGGCTCCCAGAAAACGGCGAGACCGCCCACGAGCTGATGCTCCTGTGCGAACAGCGGCACGGCCACGACCTCGAGGTCGTGGGTCCGTCCGTCCATCGACTCGATCCGCAGATGCCCGTGGCTGGGGACCCCTTCGCGGAACGCCGCGGCCAGCGGCAGGTCTGTGAGCGGGATCGGCGCTCCCGACTCGTCGACAGGCTTGAACGTCTTCGCGAGCTCGGCGCGACTCATCTGGGCCTCGGCGTACGGACGCCCGAGGATCCTCTCGGCGGGCTCGTTGAAGAAGACCAGATCGCCGTCCGGATCGACGAGGAGCATGGCGGTCGCCAGGTTCGCGGCGAGGTCCTTCGCCAGGATCAGCGCGATGTGTCGTTGCTTCGGCGCCGGCTCCGTCACGTTCGCGACGCTACACCACGAGGCCCGGAGCCGACGCCGCTATCCTCGGGCACGGAGGCGTCTGGGTTCCTGGTGGGCCCCGCGGTCTTCAAAACCGACGAGAGGGCGACGAGCTCTCTGGCGGGTTCGATTCCCGTCCGCCTCCGCGTGGAGAGATCGGGGAGCAGGTGGGGAGTCGGACGGACTCCCCACCCTCTCCGCGATCGCGATCCAGCGACGTCGTCGCCGGCCTAGCGCACGGCGTACACAGCGTCCAGCGGCCCCTCCCACACGCGCTCGACGCTGCTGAACCCCGCTGCGGCGCATAGCTCCCGCAGTCGGGGCTCCGGGAGCCCGGCGGCGCCGAGCGCGACATCGCCCCGAGCGAGCGCCTGCGGGGTGCAGTGGAGCAAGCTGAAGCCGTAGATCATCGGTCCCATCGGCTGCGAATGCTCCTCGGGCGTCTCGTAGCAGTTCAACTCGTCGATCAGGACCACACCATCTTCTTCGAGCGCGTTGCGCGCGTTGCGCAACAGGGTCAGCGGATCGCTCGTGTCGTGCACGACCGCGAACATCGTGATCACGTCGTACTGCCCGGGGATCTGCTTCACTGCGTCCACCTGCTCGAATCGCACTCGATCCGAGACGCCTTCACGCTGTGCGGTCTCTGCGGCTCTCTCGATGTTCGGACCGTGGACGTCGAAGCCGGTGATGCGCACCGCTGGAAACGCCTGCGCGATCCTGATCGGCGCGATCCCGGTTCCGGTCCCGACGTCGGCGATGCTCGCGCCGGCCCTCAGCCGTTCCTCGAGGCCGGAGACTGCCGGGACCCACTCCTGGACGAGCTGATGGTCGAACGAGGGGCCGGTCAGACGCTCGAGGCCGGTCCAGAACTCGTCGCGATACTCCTCCAGACTGATGCCGCCCCCCTCGCGGAACGACCGCTCGACCACCTCGATGGTGCCCAGCATCTCCCGCACGAGCTGGTACAGGCCTCCGAGGAACGCGAGGCCCCCCTCATCCGCGAGCACTGGGAGATGCTCGGGTGGGACCGCATACCTCCCGGTCTCCGGGTCACGGACCAGGTACCCCGCGGCCACGAGCCCGTTGGCCCACTCGCGCACGTACCGCTCATGGAGCCCCGTCGCCGTCGCGAGCTCCTCGCTGGTCGCCGGCCGTCCGGCCAGCGTCTTGAACAGCCCGAGCCGATCACCCACCGCGCAGAACGCGGTCACCATCGCGCCGGCCACGTCCCCGACGGCTCGGCCCACGAACTCCTCGACACGCGCGTCATCGACCGGCCGCTGTTGCTCGACCATCGCCATCGCCGCCCTCCTCGCCTCCAGGACGAACACCCTCGCGTCCAGCCCGGGCGATCTGGATCGCGCAGGGTCACCGGACACGGCGCACAGCGTTCCACGGCCTAGGGCCGTGAGCATCGGTGAGCTCACCTATCTGGTGGCGGAGATCCTCCCGGCCAACCTGAGGGCATCCGCGCGGTTCTTGGCGCCGAGCTTGGAGAGGATGGACGCCACGTGGTGCTCAACGGTCTTCCGGCTGAGATACAGCCGCTCCGCGATCTCCGGGTTCGACAACCCTTCGGCAAGCAGGTCCAGAACCTCGGATTCGCGTTTCGTGAGCGTTCCCAACCCTTTCGGTCCGACGCGTCGCGCCCTGACGCCCAGATCACGGAGCAGCGCTGCGGCTTCGTCGGCGTCTCGGCCGGCACCCAGATCCTCGAACGTGCGCAACGCGTCTCTCGCCTCGGACTGTGCGACCTCGGGCTCGCTCGTTCTCACTGTGCCGGCGAGGATCAGCCGGGCTCGAGCCGTCTCGTACGGCATCCCTAGCCGCGCGAACTCCCCGATCGCAGCGTCGAGATCCTCGCGGCGACCCAGCGCACGTCCGAGCAACCGGTGGCCTCGCGCCAGAACCACGTCGCACGATCGAGCGACACCCTCCTCCGCAAGGCGGCGTCCGATCTCGACGGCCCCGTCGGTGTGTCCCTGCGCGATCTCCGACTCGCCGAGCAGCTCGAGCAGGTGCGCACGGCCGAGGAAGTCGGCGCCCTCGAACGCCCGGCGCGCCACCGCCGCCGCAGGCACCGGAGCGCCGCGCGTGAGATGGATCGCCGCGGCCACCGACGCCGCGGGGCCTTGCTCGTCCAAGCCGTCGATCAGACTCTGCGCATCCTCGAGCCGGCCCTGAGCGAGGCGAAGCGCGGCCAACGTCGCTCGCGCGTAGGAATGCAGCGGTTGCTGCGAGCCCGCGGCCTCACGCATCGCCGCCGACAGCTGCCCCTCGGCTTCCCCCCATTCCCCCGTCGCGATCAGGATCGCTCCGTAGTGCACCCGGCAGTAGAGGTAGAGGAATGGGCAGCCGTACCGCTCCGTGAACCGATCGGCCGCGCGGATCCACTGCACCGCGCGCTCGAAGTC
>JBOGVC010000111.1:0-5666 GCA_050695275.1 Actinomycetota bacterium
CAGCGCGGCGTGGGGCTGGGGGTCCAGGCGATCGATCCGCGCGAGGATCACCTTCTCGACGGTCGGCGGGATCTCGACGTCGGCTTCGTGGTCGAACCGCCACCCGTCGCCGTCCCGGACCAGCGAACCCGCGTCGGCGAGCGAGCGAACCAGCTCCTCGAGGAAGAACGGGTTGCCGTCGGCGTGCTCGAGGATCCGCCCCTCCATGTCCTCGGGCAGCGTGCCCGCGCCGACGAGCGAACGGAGCAGGTCGAGACCCGCGTCACCCGAGAGCGCCTCCAGCGCCATCTCGGTGGTGCGGTGCGGAAGCTCTCGGGCAGCGTCGTCCTTGAGCCGCCAGGCGGGGTGGTCGCGTTCCTGACGGAGGGTGAGGACGAGCAGGAGCGCAGAGTCCTCGGTGTCGGGGAGCAGCCGCTCGAGGAGCTGCAACGAGGTGGCGTCGGCCCAGTGCAGATCCTCCAGGGCGACGGCCACCGGGCCGTCCTCGGCGAGGCGCTGCAGCCAGTGCCGCACGACCTCGAACGTCCGGTACTGCAGGGCCTCCGGGGAGAGCTCACCGAGGCGCGCCTGGTCGTCAGGCTCGAGGGTCAGTCCGAGCATCGCGGCGAGGTACGGGGTGAGCTCCGGCGCGCGATCGCCGAAGAGACGCTCGACGTTGCGGCGGAGCGTGACGCGGACCCGCATCTCCGGCTCATCGGCCAGCACGCCGAGCCACGAGCGCACGAGGTCGCGGAACGGCCAGTACGTCATCGATTCGCCGTACGAGACGCACTTGCCCTCGAGCCATCGAGGGCGCCCGCGCGGCGCCGAACCCTCGACGAACACCTCGCGGAACTCCGAGAGGAGCCGCGTCTTGCCGATCCCGGGCTCGCCGGTCATCACCACGATCGCGCCGGTGCCGTCCAGGGCGGCGCGCGCGAGGTCCTGGACGAGCGCCAGCTCACGAGCCCGCCCCACCACCGGGGCCTGGACGCCCTCGATCCCGCGCGTCGTGACCGGCGTCGTCAGGGGTGCCAACACTGGCCGCGCTTCCACGGTGCCGGTCTTGCCCTTCAGCTCGAGTCGCTCCGAGGGACCCCATTCGAACAGCGGCTCCACCCGGGCGGCGGTGTCCTCTCCGACGAGGATCGTCCCCGGCTCGGTGTGCGACTGCAGGCGGGCGGCGACGTTCACCGCCTCGCCCATCGCCCCGTACTCGACCCGGGAACCCGCGCCGACCGACCCCACGACCACGGGTCCAGACTCCACGCCCACCCGCACGCCGAACCCGTCGATCCCCCAACTCCGGCGGACCTCGCCGGCGAATTCACCTATCTCCTCCACGATCCGGAGGCTGGCCAGGAGCGCGCGCTCCGGATCGTCCTCGTGGGCGACAGGCGCACCGAAGAGCGCGAGCACTCCGTCGCCGGCAAGGTCCTTGATCGTGCCGCCGAACGCCTCCACCGCGCCCACGATCCGGCCCACGGCGTCCCCGACCACGAGTTTGAGCTCCTCCGGCTCGAGCTGCTCCCCGAGAGCAGTCGATCCGACGAGATCGGCGAAGAGCGCGGTGACGAACCGCCGCTCCTCTCGCATCGTCGTCTCGGGATCCGTCACGCCTGCATCCTGGCAACGGCGTCCGATGGAGACAACCTGCCGTACGATCCCTCGGGATGGCCGCTTCGACGCGTCACTCGCGGTGGGAGGGGATCGGACACGCCACGACCCTGGGACTCGCCTTCGCGCCCTTCGCCCTCCTGTTCTCCATCTGGATCCCTTCGTTCGCGCTGATCTTCGGTGCGGTCGCCATCGCCGCGGGGTCGGTCGACTTCCGCTGGGCGTCGGGGCGCGGAGCGAGACTCGGTCTTCTCCCGATCGGGCTCGGGATCCTCGCGATCGTCGTCACGCTGATCGTCGTCGCGCTCACGACCACGAGCCCAGCGAGCGGCGTGGCGAACACCGTCGTCGACCCTTCCTAGCAACGGCGTCCGGCGGAGACAACTTCGCTGCAGAACCCAGACCAGGTGGTTTCCGACTGGGCCCCGACCCTACCAAGGGCCAAGTGTCGGAACCTGGCGCCGGGGAGGCACGGGGTGGGCGTCAGGTGCGCGACACGTAGCGTCGACGGGTATCAACTGACATCGTCAACGTGGTGGTGGCAGCGACTACGACCGAGGCATAGACAACCCTGCCCACCGAGAAGGGAAAGGCCCGGCCGGGACCGTCCGGGATTTGCGTATCCGCTCGCAGGGGAGTAGACCTTGGGAAGGCGCCTCAGGGCCTTCCGGCGTCGGGCTGCTTGGTCCTGTCCCGCCCGCGTGCACGCGGAGGAGGGAACGATGGACCGATCTGACGGAGACCGCGATCCCCGATCCTGGAGGGCGCAAGTAACAGAAGGCTCCCAGACCAACAGCACAGCCGTGATCAGTCGAAGAACTGCGATCGGCGGAGCGATCGGCGGGGGATTGATCACGCTGCTTGCGCCGCAACTGTCGTTGGCCGACGAAGGGCGTGAGAAGCGTGCTTCCCTCGTTGTGCTACTGAGAGGGCTCTATCAGCCCGTGGTCGATGGCCCCGATCTCGGTCTGTCGGCGGTGGATCTAAATGATGGTTCCTACTCCACAACGAAGATCTACCCGGTCAGCGGTGTTCCGGACCACAGCAACGTGCTCGAGGCGATAGGCGACTTCTACGTGCAGTTCACCGGCATGCTCTGCGCCTACGACCTCCCTGGAGGCGCGATCGCCATGGAGTTCACGGACTCGAACACCATCTCAGTTGACGATGGATGCGAAGGGTCTTTCTTGCAGGGGACGTTCGAACTGGACGTACTGCAGGCGAACGGCCAGTATCGGTCCTTCAAAGGCGGTCACAACCGCATGGTCGACAACCTGCATTTCCTCGCGTCCGGTGGCGTCGATGAGTTCTGCGTCTGCCTGATATCTCGTTAGTGATCCTCGGACGACTGACAACGCAGGTGTTGGCTGCCATCAGCCCGGCGTAGTAGCACAGAGTCAACGCGGCCCTGACGACTTCCTCCGTGGAGGCCGATGGCTGGTCGCCTGACGATCCGAAGGCTTCCTTGAGCGTGACCTGTCGATATCCTTCGGCCCCATGACGGAGCGGATGCTGGACGACACCCTCACCGCGACGTCGTTCGCGCCGGACGCTGACGGAGGCCCGCTCCCCGATCGCGCTCAGGTCGTCATCGTCGGCGGAGGGATCGCCGGCTCGTCGATCGCCTATCACCTGGCCGGCCTGGGTATCACCGACGTCCTGCTCCTTGAGCGGGCGCGGATCGCGTCGGGCACCTCGTGGCACGCCGCTGGGCTCGTCGCCCGGGTCCGTGGCTCGCATCCGATGACGGAGCTCGCGAACTACAGCGTGGATCTCTACCGAGGGCTCGCCGACGAGACGGGCGTCGACGTGCACTTCCGGCCGACCGGTTCACTCACGCTCGCGGAGAACGAGGGCAGGATGACGGAGCTGCGATACGCGGCCGCGATCGCCCGTCACCACGGGACCGAAGCCCGTCTCCTAGAACCCCCCGAGGTGCCTGAGGTGTGGCCACTGATCTCGCCGGATGGCCTGGTCGGCGCCCTCCTGCAGCCGGGTGACGGAACCGTGAACCCGGGGTGGGCGGCGCTCGCCCTCGCGAAGGGCTCGCACAACCGTGGCGTCACGATCCGGGAGGGCATCCGGGTCGAGGAGCTCCTGCTCGATGGCCGCACGGTGACGGGCGTGCGAACCGACCGTGGCGACGTCGATGCCGAAACGGTCGTCATCGCGTGCGGGCTGTGGACGCGGGATCTCGCGGCCACCGTTGGCGTGCCGGTGCCCCTCTACGCCGCGGAGCACGTCCACGTCTCCACCGAGCCGATCGAAGGCGCGCACGATCTACTGCCGCTCGTGCGCGGACTCGACGGCTCCTTCTACGCGCGGCATCACGCCGGCGGGTTGATGATCGGAGCGTTCGAGCCGAACGGACGCCCACGCTCGACCGCCTCGCTCCCCGATGACTGGGCGTTCGGGGAGTTCGGCCCGGACTGGGAGCACTTCGCGCCGACGCGAGCGAACGCGGAGCGGCGCATCCCGGCGCTCCGCGACGCGGATTTCACACGCTTCCTCCGCGCCCCCGAGTCCTTCACCCCCGACGTGAACTTCTGCCTCGGCGAGACCGCCGAGGTCCGCAACCTGTTCGTGGCTGCCGGCTTCAACTCGCAGGGGATCATCTACTCGCCCGGCGCCGGGCGTGCGCTCGCTGAGTGGATCCGCGAGGGGGCGCCGACGTTCGACGCCTCCGAGGTCGACGTCCGGCGATTCGCGACGTCGCAGGCGAACGAGCGCTACCTGCACGAAAGGACGAAGGAAGCCCTCGGTCGGCTCTACGCGATGCATTGGCCGAACCTCCAGGCGACCACCGCGCGCGGCCTCCGGCGCTCTCCCCTCTACAACCGTCTCGAGGCCGCCGGTGCGTCCTTCGGCGAGCTGACGCAGTGGGAGCGCCCGATGTGGTTCGCACCCGCCGGTGTGGAACCGACCTATGAGTACTCCTTCGGGCGTCAGAACTGGTTCCCCCGCGCGGCCGAGGAGCACCGCGCCGCGCGCGAGGACGTTGCGCTCTTCGATCTGAGCTCATTCGCCAAGATCGAGGTGACGGGCACCGACGCGCTGCCCCTGCTCCAACGGGTCTGCACGAACGACGTCGACGTGAGCGTGGGGCGCGTCGTCTACACAATCTTCCTGAACGTCCGTGGCGGGGTCGAGAACGACGGGACCGTCACGCGGCTGGCCGCCGACCGGTTCCTCGTGATCACGCCGACCGCGACGCAGCACCGGACGCTCGAGTGGCTCCGTGCAGAAGCGGATGGCATGGCCGCCTCGATCGCCGACGTGACGAGCGCCTTCGCCACGATCGCCCTTATGGGACCGAGGAGCCGGGACCTGCTGAGCAGCCTCACGGCCGCGGACCTCTCGAACGAGGCCTTCCCGTTCTTCTCCGCGCACGAGATCCAGGTCGCGAGCGCGCCCGTCCTCGCGATCCGTGCCTCGTTCGTCGGTGAGCTCGGCTGGGAGCTGTACGTCCCGTCGGAGTTCGCTGTGCACGTGTACGACGCGGTCGTCGAGGCGGGAACCGAGTTCGGCCTCCGCCACGCCGGCTACCACGCGCTCGACTCGCTCCGGATCGAGAAGGGGTTCGTCCACGTCGGCCACGACGTGGGTCCCACGGACGACCCGTTCGCGGCCGGGCTCGGCCACGTCGTGAAGCTGGAGGAGGACTTCATCGGTGCCGAGGTGGCCCGCCGAGCGAAGGAGACGCCGGGGCCGGCCTCGTCGACTCGTGAGTCTTGCGCTCGAGGACCCCGAGCCGGTCCTCCTCCACGGGGAGTCGGTGATCGCCGACGGGAGGGTCGTGGGCACCGTGATGTCCGCCGCCTACGCGCACACGATCGGCGCCGCCGTTGGCCTGGCGATGGTAGATGCGGCCGTCGCGGCGGAGGAGGGAACGGTCGAGGTCGACGTCGCAGGCGAAGTGGTGAAGGCGACGCTCTCCGTCCGTCCGCTCTACGACCCGAGCGGTGCTCGGATGCGTGCTTGACCCACAGTAGCCTGGAGACGTGCCCCCACACCAGATCGCCCTCCGGCGGCGCTTCGCCGCGTTCGTCGTCGCGCTCCTCGTCGTCGTC
>JBOGVC010000112.1:0-6860 GCA_050695275.1 Actinomycetota bacterium
ATGAACGCCGACGGGTCGCACGCGGCGCAAGTCACGCATTGCCGCCTCCCCTGCGTCGCTGACTTCGCGCCGGCGTGGTCGCCCGACGGTCGCCGCATCGCTTTCGTACGGCAGGAGGAGGGTGGCGGAGCGTTGCGCCTCTACATGCTTCACGTCGTGTCGGGGCGAGTCACCCCGTTGACACCGGACCAACGTTGGGTCGGCCGCCCGAGTTGGAGACCGTACCTCTGACCTGCGGGAGTGAACCCAAGGGGATTCGATCGAACGTCAGGTGGTCGGCAGGTCCGACGCAGCGCGGTACCGGCGCCGAGCACGGAACTCCCACCAGCGGAATCGGCCGTGGCGATGGGCGGCCGCTCGGGCTGCCTTGGCGAGCGCGGCGTTGCGCACGGCGGGCTTGACCTCCGAGGCGGTCTGGGCGAATTCCGTGGAGGTCTGCACGTCGGCGCCCGTCCATTGGATCGTCGACGGGTCGGGGTGGCGGTCGCGCTCAGGGTGTTCGGTCCAGCCGTCGCGGCCCATGTTCATCCTTTCCGAGGACCTGCGTGGACCCAAGGGGATTCGAACCCCTGACCTCTTGGCTGCCAGCCAAGCGCTCTACCAGCTGAGCTATGGGCCCCGAGAGGGCTAGTCTACGGGACCCGGATGGACGTCTCCGTTGCCACCTTCGTCGTTTTCCTCCACGTGGCCACGGCCTTCGTGTTCGTGGGCGGACTGATCGGTCGATGGATCGTCCTCGGGCGCGCGAGGGGGAGCGCCGACATCGGCGAGATCGACACCCTCCTGCCCGTGGCGGATCGCTTCGAGAAGATCGTGATCCCGGCGTCCGCGGCGATCCTCGTGCTGGGTCTGCTCGCGATGTGGGCGCAGGAGCGGCCGCTGTTCGAGGACGGCGGCTACTGGTTGCTCGCCTCGCTCGTGCTCTACCTCTCGATCATGCCGCTCGTGCCGCTGATCTTCCTCCCACGCGGTCGTGTGTTCGAGGCCGCGCTCGCCGACGCGCGGGCACGAGGGACCGTCACCCCAGAACTGACGGCCGCGTTCCACGACCCGTGGGTGGCGTTCGCACGGACGTACGAGGCTGCGGTGGTCGCGATCGTCGTCGCGCTGATGGTCCTGAAGCCGTTCTGAGGCTCGCTCAGCGAGCGGAGGAGACCGCGCCCGGCTCTTCCCATTCCAGCCGGGGCGCGTCGCGCCACAGTCGTTCGAGGTCGTAGAACGCCCGCTCCTCCGGTCCGAAGACGTGCACCACGACGTCGATGTAGTCCAGGAGCCACCAACCGGCGTCCCCTTCGCCCTCGCGCCTGGCCGGGCGGACGTCGAGCTGTTCACGGAGCGCGCGCTCGATCTCCTCGACCACCGACTTGATCTGCCGGGTTGATGTCGCGGTGCAGATCACGAAGTGATCGGTGATCACGATCAGCTCGCTCACGTTCAGGACGACGATGTCCTGGGCCTGCTTCGACGAGGCGGCGCGGGCGGCGGCGGCGGCCGTGTCGCGGCTCGGCGGGATCGTCCCGCCGCTCCGCTCGTGGTCCCTGCTCGTCACCCGGTGAAGTCCTCCCCCACGATGATCGTGATGTCTCCGAGTCCCGATGGTACCTGGGACACGCCGACCCGCCCGACCCCCAGAGCCCCGCGGATCCTGCGGGCATCGGCGAGGGCATCGTCGCTGTTCGCGATGATGCGCGTCCGCTCGTAGCCGAAGACGTCGGCGTTCTGCGAGAGGACCACGCGGAACCCGAGCGGCAGCACCGCTGCGGCGACCTGCTCGCCGAGGCCGGGTGTCCCGGCGCCGTTCTGCACGATCACGGGCACGGGGGTCGCGACCCCGAAACGTTGCGCCACCGCGGCGTCCAGGTCCGGTTGCAGCGGAACGGTCACGCTGCCCGCCACCGAGGTGGTGGGGAACGTGGCGACGGCGGCGCCGCGGGCTCCCTGGAGCACGCGGCGCACCCCGGCGAGCCCGTCCGTCGCGGCGAGGTCATCCTCGTCGAGGCGGACGCTCCGCTGCAGGAGCGCCTGCACGACGGCCGCCCACCGAGCCTCGCCGCCCTCGTCCGGCACCGCCAGCAAGGCGGCGACCTGCTCCCCGGTCAGGCGAACGGGTCCGGGACCGAGGTTCCCCGCGTCGGTGACGTAGAAGCCCGGCACACGCACGCGGAGGTCTCCGCCGCGGTCCACGACGGCGGCCACCCCCTCGAGGTCGAGCACCGCCACGTGCTCCGCCCAAGCGCCGAACGTGTTCGAGACGGCCACCCGAACCGCCTCCGGGTCCAGGCCCGCCACCTCCGGTGCCGCGATGTCTCCCTGACCCGGAACGGTCAGCGACAGGTCGAAGGGGATGGTGAAGAAGGACGGCAGGCGATCACCCACGCGCGTGCCGACGAGCGCCAGCATCGGCTGGTCGGTCCCCACGACCTGTAGGACGAGGAGCTCCGACGGTTCCCCCGATGCCGCGCCGGGATCGGGGCCCGTCGGACCGCCGCCCGCGGCGTCGCCGAGCCGAGAGAGCCCGTACACGCCGGCGGCGACGGCCGCGACCGCCACCACCGCAGCCATCGCGGCTCGGCGACGCCGTCGGCCGGCGGCGCCCCGCGAGACCCGGGTCGCCACCGTGGCCTGCATCAACGGTAGAGCCCGGCCTTCTCGATGTAGCTCTTGACCCCTTCGGGGACGAGGTAGCGGATCGGTCCGCCCGCCCGCACACGGTTGCGGATGTCGGTGGAGGAGATCGCCAGCGCGGGGATGTTCATCACGCTCACCGCGTCGCGTGCGTGGTCCGGCACCTCGAACCCGTCGATGTCGTAGCCCGGGCGGGTCGCCGCGATGAAGTGCGCGAGCTCGAACAGCTCCTCCGGCTCCTTCCACTGGAGCATCTCGAGGATCGCGTCGGCGCCGGTCACGAAGAACAGGTCCGCGTCCAGCTCGGCCTTCAGCGAGCGGAGGGTCACCACCGTGTAGGTGGGCCCGTCGCGGTCGACCTCGATCCGTGAGACGGAGAACAGCGGGTTGCTCGCCGTCGCGATCACGGTCATCAGGTAGCGGTCTTCGGGCGGCGAGACGTCCTCGTGCTCCTTCATCCACGGCCGGCCGGTCGGGACGAAGAGGACGCCCTCGAGCTCGAACTGCTCGAGCGCTTCCTCTGCCGTCACGAGGTGGCCGTAATGGATCGGATCGAACGTCCCGCCCATCACCCCCAGGCGTCGTCCCACCTCCGAATCCTACGGCCGGGGGGTGCCTCGCTCCAGGAAGGTCCGCAGATCGGGCAGATGCTCCTGGTAGTGGCGGGGTCCGGATTCTTCGAACCACTCCCACGCTGCCGCGTCCACGTCGGGGAGTCGTGTGAATGCTTGGCGCATGGCCGTTCGCCCTTTCGCGAACCTGATCCGCACGACGTCGTCGTCGAGACCACGCCCCACCTCGAACCACTCCTCGTTCAGGGCCTGGGTATCCGGGTCACTGCCGTTGTGCGTGCCGGCGGCGATCCGCCCGAGGACGGTGGCGGCCTCCTCCGCCCACGCCGCCACGTGGTACATCACGTCCTTCGGCGACCATCCTTCGGGTGTCACAGACGGCTCGTCGAACCGCTCGGGCGAGACGTCACCGAAGACCTCGGTGAGCTCGAGCCAGAGCCGATCCTCGTCGGCCAGGAGCTCGTCGACGTTCGCGCCTCGACTCATGGCTCTCGCCGATCCTCTCCGGGATCGACCTCGGGCAGGAACTCGAACGTGCGGTCCGAGATCCGGATCTCGTCGCCGCGCCGCGCCCCGGCCTTCGCGAGCTGCCGTTCGACGCCCTCCTTGATCAGCTTCCGCTGCAGGTCGGCGAGCGCCCGCTCGTCGTCGAGGTCGGTCTCGTGCACCCACCGCTCCACGTTGCGCCCGACGACCCGCCACCCTCCGGCCTCTCTCGAGATCGTGAACCGAGCCCGCCCGGGACGGAGCACCACGTACGGGGCGCGGGGCGGGAGCTGCGCGGCCCCCTGCCGCGACAGCTGCTCGAGCTGCGTCGCGAGGAGCTCGAGGCCCTCCCCGGTCACGGCCGACACCGGAAGACCGCGGATCGCGTCGGCCGCGCGCGCCGGATCCTCGACGAGGTCCGCCTTCGTGCCGACCACGAGCGACGGGCGTTCGGCGAGCTCCGGATCGTACGCGCGGAGCTCCGCACGGACGGTCTCCAGGTCGGCAGGTGCGTCGAGGGACGACAGATCCACGACGATGACGAGCGCCCGGCATCGGGTGATGTGCCGGAGGAACCGGTGGCCGAGCCCCTTGCCCTCGTGGGCGCCCTCGACCAGCCCGGGGATGTCGGCCACGACGAACCGTCCGTCGCCCGCCTCCGCGACGCCCAGGTTGGGCGTGAGCGTGGTGAAGGGATAGTCAGCGATCTTGGGGGTCGCGGCGGTGAGCCTCGCCAGGAGCGTCGACTTCCCCGCGTTCGGGAGTCCCACGAGGCCGAGATCCGCCACCGTGCGCAGCTCCACGTGCAGGCGCCGATCCTCGCCCTCCTCGCCGGATTCGGCGGTCCTGGGGACGCGGTTCTTGGGACCCGCGAAGCGGGTGTTGCCGCGCCCGCCGCGCCCGCCCTTGGCCACCACGGCCTCAGCGCCCTCGCCCACCAGGTCGGCGACCAAGCCCTGCTCGTCGAAGACCACCGTACCGTCCGGGACGGGAACGACGAGATCCTTGCCGTTCCCGCCGTCGCGGCGGGCTCGGGCCCCGGGGGTGCCCGGCTCGGCGCGGAGGTGCGGGTGGTCCGCGAACCACGCGAGGTCGTGCAGGTTGCGCGTCGCGCGGAACACCACGTCGCCGCCACGGCCGCCGTCGCCGCCCTCGGGTCCCCCTTTGGGCTTGTACGGCTCGCTGCGCATCGCGGCGGACCCGTCTCCCCCGCGGCCGGCGCGCACCTCCACGTCGACCTCGTCCACGAACGTCATGTCGGACAGCCTAGGTGGTCGACCGCGGCGCCAGCCGCGAAGATTGCCGCGTGGTCGAGCCCGTCACCGTCTGGATGGTCCACCTCGGTCTCGGGACCGGGACGAAGCCGCCCGAGGTGCGAGGCACGCTCACCCTCGGCGAAGAAGGGCTGGAGTTCGTCGAACGCAAGACCGGAGCGGACGTCCGCTTCGACTACGCATCGATCCGCCGCGCGAAGCGCCTCAGGGGCTCCCCCGTGCTCCTCCTGGACTGGCGCACCGATGCCGGGAACAGGAAGACGGCCTTCTACTTCTCGCAGCCGCCTCCCCTGGAACCCGTGTCGCGCTCCGCGACCATCGACCCACGAGGGCCGCTCGGGCCGTTCACGCGGGCGACGCCGTCGAAGCGCCAGGTGGCGAGGATGAACCTCGGTTATCTCCGCTCGACGAGCGTGAGGAACAGGCAGGTCGTGAAGGCGTGGGCAGAGGCGGTCTCTGAGCGGATGGGGCGAGCGGGCTAGGCGTCGGCGAGCACGGTCGCGTACTTGCGGCCCCGCGACTCGTGGAACTCGATCGTGCCGTCCCGAAGGGCGAACAGCGTGTCGTCTCCGCCCTTGGCGACCCCGTCGCCAGGATGGATCCGCGTCCCGCGTTGGCGCACGATGATCGCGCCGGCGGTGACCGCTTCACCGCCGAACGCCTTGACCCCCAATCGCTTCGAGGTCGAGTCCCGACCGTTCCGGGACGAGCCGCCGCCCTTCTTGTGTGCCATTGTCCGACGAGGCTACCAGCTACTCGGACGCAGCCGAAGCATCCTTCTTCGTCGCGGCGGGCTTCTTCGTCGCGGCAGGCTTCTTCGCGACGGCAGGCTTCTCCGTGGCTGGGGTCCCGGCCTCGTCCTTCTTCGCCGCCGCTCGCTTCGCCGGCAGCTTCACCTCGGTGATCTCGAGCATCGTGAGCAGCTGGCGGTGCCCGGCCTTGCGGGCGTAGCCCGATTTCGGGCGGTACTTGAAGACCTTGACCTTCTCGCCCTTCTTCTCACCGAGGGGCTTGGCGATGACGACGGCCTTCGCGGCCTCCGTCCCGACGTGCGTCTTCCCGTCGTCGTCGACGAGGAGCAGTGGGTGGAACTCCACGGTCTCCCCGTCAACGACCAACTTCTCGATCTCGATCACGTCGCCGATCTGCACCCTGTGCTGCTTGCCGCCGGTCTTGATCACCGCGTACATGGCTGTTCCTCTCTGGCGTGGATCCTCGGTCGTGGCGTTCAGCTCGCGTCGTAATTCACGATGATGCCGCGCCCCTCGCACTGGGGGCAGGTCTCCGAGAACGAGTCCACCAGACCGCCGGAGACACGCTTGCGGGTGATCTGCATGATCCCCAGCGGGCCGATCTCGAACACCTGAGACCTTGTCTTGTCGATCGCGAGGGTCTCGCGCATCGTGTCCTCGACCTTCCGCTTGTTCTGCTCCAGGAGCAGGTCGATGAAGTCGATCACGATGATGCCGCCGATGTCCCGGAGGCGGAGCTGGCGCGCGACCTCCTTCGCCGCCTCCAGGTTCGTCGTGAGCACCGTCTCCTCGAGGTTGGTCTTGCCGACGGCCTTCCCCGTGTTGACGTCGACGATGGTCATCGCCTCGGTCTGCTCGATGATCAGGTAACCGCCCGAGGGGAGCCAGACCTTGCGGTTGAGCGCCTTGTGGATCTGCTCGACGATCCGATGCTCCTCGAACGCGCTCAGAGGACCGCGGTGGAGCGTGACCTTCGACGCGAGGTCCGGCGCCACATCCCGGACGTAGTCCATGACCTTCTCGTAGATGCGATCGGAGTCGGTGACGAGGCCCCGGAACTCCTCATCCGTGAACAGATCTCGGACCACGCGCACCGTGAGCTCCGGCTCCTCGTAAAGGACCGCGGGCGCCTTGGCTCGCCTCGCCGACTT
>JBOGVC010000113.1:0-4546 GCA_050695275.1 Actinomycetota bacterium
GCGTTTGTACTCGGCCCGATCGATCATCCGGATCACGCGGTCGACCGTCTTCCGATCGTGCCCGGACGCCACGATCTCGTCGATGCCGAGGTCCTCTTCGACGTAGCCCTCGATGATCGGATCGAGCTCGTCGTAGGGCGGCAGGGAATCGGAGTCCTTCTGCCCGGGTCGGAGCTCGGCGGAGGGTGCCTTCGTCAGGACACGCTCCGGGATCGGCTCGCCCGGTCCCTCACCGTTCCGCCACCGTGACAGCTCGTAGACCAGGGTCTTGGGGACGTCCTTGATCGGCGCGAACCCCCCCGCCATGTCTCCGTACAACGTCGCGTAGCCCACCGCGTACTCGCTCTTGTTCCCCGTCGCCAGGACGAGCGAACCGAACCTGTTCGAGACGGCCATCAGCAGGTTGCCCCGGATCCGCGCCTGGATGTTCTCCTCCGCGACGTCCTCGGGACGGCCCTCGAACAGCGGCCGGAGCGTCGTCCGGTAGGCGTCGAACACGTCGTCGATCCGCGGGGTGTCCAGGCGGATCCCGAGTCGCGACGCGATGTCGACCGCGTCCTCCACGCTCTCGGGGCTCGAGTACGGCGAGGGCATCGCGAGTGCATGGACCGCATCCGCGCCGAGGGCGTCGGCCGCCAGCACCGCGACCAGGGCCGAGTCGATGCCGCCCGAGAGGCCGAGCACGACGTCGTCGAACCCGTTCTTCCGCACGTAGTCGCGCAGGCCGAGGACGAGTGCGCGGTAGATCGACTCCGGCGGCTCCGGCCATCCGGCGTCGTGCTCGGCGCGCGCCGCGTCATCGTCCACGTCGACGATCAGGAGGTCCTCGTCGAAGAGCGCCGCCCGGCAGGCGACCTCGCCGTCGGGCCCCATGATCACCGAGCCGCCGTCGAAGACGAGCTCGTCCTGGCCGCCCACGGCGTTCACGTACGCGATCCAGCCACCGAACTCGCGGGCCCGATCCCGCAGGACCCCGAGGCGCTCCTCGAGCTTGCGCCGGTGGTAGGGCGACCCGTTGATGTTGGTGACGAGGGGAACGCCTCGGTACTCGGAGAACGGCCGCCCCGGATGCCACGCGTCCTCGCACACCGACAGCCCCACCGAGACCCCGCCCACCGAGATCTGCTCGGTCCGTTCACCGGGCACGAAGTACCGCTGCTCGTCGAAGACCCCGAAGTTCGGAAGGACGATCTTGTGATAGCGAGCGCGGACCTCACCGCCGACGAGGAACCCGGCCGCGTTGTGGAGCCCTCGCTCGGTCCGGTCCACGAACCCGGCGATCACGGGACAGGCATCGGCGGTCTTGGCAGCGAGCTCGTCGAGCGCGGCGAGGTTGTCACGGACGAACTCGGGTCGCAGGACGAGATCCTCGGGCGGATAGCCCGTGATCGACAGCTCGGGGAAGCACACGAGCTCGGCGCCGCCGGCGGCCGCCTCCGACGCCGAGGCCGCCATCTTCTCGACGTTGCCGGCGAGGTCGCCGACGGTGAGGTTCAGCTGGCCGAGCGCGATGCGAGGCACGTCGTCAGCGTAACGCGGGGAGCGGGTCGCTCAGGCCGGTCGTCCGACCCTTGCCGACCTACTCCGGTCCGCCGATGTCGACGTTGTAGGCCTCCCACACGAGGTCCGCGCCCTTCTGGCGGTGACGGATCACCTTCCCGATCAGCCGCTGGAGGTCGTCGCGCGCGTCGTCGAGCGGCCAGGGGAGCCCTCCGATCTCGACCTGCTCGAGCCGAGCGAGCATCTCGCCGACCGCCCGCGTGATCTCGGGGTGCTCGGCCCGCAGGCGATCGATCGTGCCGCTCAGGCGCGGCGACATCGCCACGATCTCCTCGTAGAGGCCTTCCGGCTTCTCGGTGTGCTCGACGTGCTGATCCCAGGCGTCACGGACCGCGGTGATCTCCTTGACCACGTGCGAGGTCCAGTCCGGGATGCGCCCTGCGGCGGGTGAGGAGGTGGCGAACTCGAGGGCCACCAGGGCCTCGTGGAGGGTCTTCCGGCGGCGTGCAGCCTCCTTCAGCGTGGGCGTGCGCTCTCGTTCCGTGGGTGGCTCGGCCATCTGGGCACTGTAGCCGTCGCCCGCGACACGACGCAATCTGACCGCTCGGACGGTCCGTAGTACCCCCGACACGGAGGTGACGCCACGGCCGCACGTCGTCACAAGGGCATCGTCGTACTCGCGATCAGCCTCGCCACGATCTCCGGGACCCCGGGTGTCGCCGACGCCGTCACCGAGGGTGTCCGCGGCGTCTTCAACGGCTCGGGCTACGTCTGGAAACCGAAGGTGCGGGAGATCGCCCGAGGGACCACCATCCGATGGCGGGCCGTGGACGGCAGCCACAACGTCAAGTCCAGACGCGCGAACTGGAGCTATTTCCAGAGCATCCCGTTCGGGACATCGGCGAAGAGGACCTTCAACAGCCGAGGGACGTTCCGCTACTACTGCACGATCCACGGCAACGTCGTGAACGGCGACTGCTCCGGGATGTGCGGCTCGATCGTCGTCAGCTGACGCTCGCCGACGCGAGCTCCTGCACGGTCGCTCGCGCGAGGGCCGCCGAGACGGTGTTGCCCTTCGCCTCGAACAGCGCCAGGGACTCGCGAGCCGCCTCGGTGGCCTCTCCCGTCCGGCCGGCCAGGCGCAGCACTTCCGCCAGGTCGATCAACGCCTCGCCCTGCGAGTTGAGGTCGTCGGAGGTCTGGATCATCGCCACCGCCTCGCGGGCGAGCTTCTCGCCCTCGGCGGTGTCGCCGCGCGAGGCGAGGATCTTCGCGCGAACGCTCCGCCACCGGAACTGCGACGACACGTCGTCCTGCGCAGCGAGCTCCTCGCTGATCCTGGTGTGCTCTTCCGCGCCGTCCAGGTCCCCTTGGCGGTAGAGCACCTCCGCCAGGAACGCCGCGGTGGTGGAGATGTAGTTCGTCTCGCCCATCCGCTCGAGGGCGTCGAAGTCACGTCGCAGCTCGGCTTCGGCGGCCGCCAGATCCCCGGCGAGCATCTCCACCGGTCCCGAGTCGAACGAGGTCTGCGCCGCCAGGAACGTCCAGCCGAGCTCCTCGAGCTTCGCGCGACTGGCTCGGTAGAGCGCGCGGGACTCCTCCACGTTGCCGCGCATCGCCTCGAGGTGCGACAGGGCGGCTTCGAGCAGGGCCTCCGGCTTCCGGTCGCCGTGGACCTCGTCGAGGAGGGCACGGCACCGTTCGATCGCCTCGGGCACCGGCGTCGGTCCGCTGAGCGCGCAATAGCCGAGCGAGGGGATCGCACGGGCGACCATGAGCCGGTTGCCGGCCAGGCGGGCGTGCTGGAGCGTGCGCTGCGCCGCCGCCTCCGACTCGCCCCACTGCAAACCCATCTCTCGGACGAACATGATGAGCCGCCACGCGCGCGCGAGACCGTCGTGTGCCTCCAGCGCTTCCAGCTCGGGGAGATGCTCTTCGACGCCGGCCACGATCGTCGGCTCCACCGCCTCGGGGTCGACGGTGTACAGGAGCTCCAGCTCCTGGATCTGCGCGGTCGCCTCCAGGACACGGTCGGAGAGCTCGTGCGCCTCGTCGATCGCGGCGTGCAGCATCGCGCCCGCCTCCTCGAACCCTCCCTGCTCGGTGAGGGCCTCCGCCGCGTCCAGGCGGAGTCGGGGGCGCTCGGCGTGGCCGGGCGGGAGCAGGGTCGCGGCCCGCTGCAGGAGGTTGGCGGCCGCCGGGATGTCTCCGCGAGCCAGCGCCCGGCGCCCGGCGGAGGAGAGGTAGCCGCTCCCGCGCACGCCGATCTGCCAGACCTGCTCGTCGTTCGGTGCGAGTTGCTGCAGCGTGAAGAACGCCTGCTCGAGGTGGTAGCCGCGGATCTCCTCGAACTCGAGCACACGGTCGGAGGCCACCCGTTCCAGCCAGTCGATGAACCGAACGTGGAGGTCGGCCCGGGTCCGCTTCAGCAAGCCGTGATAGGCGGCTTCGCGGATCAGGATGTGCATGAACCGGTAGGCCTCCTGCCCCGCGAAGGTCGATTCGTGCGGCATCACCAGCTCGCGATGGGTGAGGTTCCGCAGGCTCTCCCCGGCATGGCGGCGCACCTCGTCCGGCGAGAGGTCCTCGACAGCGCCCCGGAAGAAGACCTGACCGATCACGGCCGCCCGCTCCACCACCACCCGATCGATCGGGCCGAGGCGGTCGAGCCGCGCGGAGAGCAGTGCCTGGATCGTCGGCGGGATCGTGATCGCGCCCACCTCGCGGATCAGGACCCATCGTCCGCCCTCGTCCTTCTCCAGGATCCCGTCGTCGAGGAGCATCGAGAGCATCTGCTCCACGAAGAGCGGGTTGCCCTCGGAGGCCTCGACGATCTTCGCGCGCACCGCGGCATCGAGGTCCGTGGTGCCGAGCAGGTTCGCCGCCACCTCGGCGCTCTCGTCCTCGGACAGGGGCTGAAGCACGAGGACCCGGCGACCGTCCGACTCCTCGCCCCACTCGGGATGCGCGTCGAAGAGGTCGGGCCGCGCCGAGCACGCCAGCACCACGGGCACGCCCGTCAGGTTCGACGCCACGTACGTGAGGA
>JBOGVC010000114.1:0-6004 GCA_050695275.1 Actinomycetota bacterium
GGATCGACCTCGCCCACGTTCAGGTACCGGGCGGTCATGTACGGGAACGCCTCGTTCGTAACGTCGACGTCGGTGACGGCCTGAAGGATGTCGCGTGCCCTCGGTCCCCAGAGTCCGAGGGCGAACAGCGACCCAGTGCGTACGGTGAGGTTGACCCGTTCCCCTTCGCGGCGCTGGGCGAGCAGCCACGCGCGGTCGTGCTGACCGCTGCCGCCGCCGGTGACCACCCGGAAGCGGTCCTCGTCCTTGCGGGTGATCGTGAGGTCGCAGCGGATCCCGCCCGACGGCGTCAAGAGCGACGTGTACACGATGGTGCCGACGGGGCGATCGATCCCGTTGGCGCTGAGGCGCTCGAGGAACGAGAGCGCGTCGGCGCCGGTGATGTCGAACTTCGCGAACGGCGTGATGTCGAACATCGCCACGCGCTCACGGGTGGCGATGTGCTCCGCCCCCATGCACGGCGACCAGTTCTGGGCGGCCCACCCGGTCCGCGATTCCCACGGAGCGCCGGTCAGCACATGGTTCGCCTCGAACCACTGCGGCCGCTCCCAACCGGCGCCCGAGAAGAACTCGGCGCCGAGATCCCGATGCCGCGCGTAGAAGGGCGTCAGCTTCAGCTCGCGCGGATGGGTCATCTGCTGGAGCGGATGCAGGATGTCGTAGACCTCGCGGTACTGCTGGGCGCCGCGCGCTCGCACGTAGGGCGCCGTCGTCATGAACGGGTAGAAGCGGTTCGCATCGGCTTCGGCCATGTCCATCGACGGCTCGCCGCTCGCGATCCACTCGGCCGCCATCCGTCCCATCCCGCCCGCGTGCGTGACCCACACGGCCTCGCAGATCCAGAAGCCGCGGACGTCGGCCGACTCCCCGACGATCGAGCCCATGTCCGGGGTGAACGAGAACATCCCGTTGATCGCCGTGCTGACATCGACCTTCCCCTTCACAGGCGGGAGCAGCCGGCCGCTCTCGTCTTCGGCCACGGCGAAGTGCTCTGGCGTGAACGGCTCGATGCTCGGCTGCGGTTCACCCTCCCGGTACGGGCGCAGGTCATCGGGCTCGAACAGGATCGGCTCGTGCCGGTAGTTCCCGAGGGCGTAGCGATCGCCCTGCTGCCGGAAATACAGCGAGACGTCCTGGTGCCGCAGGATCGGATGAACCACCTCCTCGTCGCGGTCCGACGCCAACTCCGGCAGCGGCTGCGTCCACACCAGCTGGTGCTGCACGACCGCGAGCGGGATCGGCACGCCCGCCATCCGTCCGATCGTCGGTCCCCAGATGCCGGCGCAGACGAGGACCTGCTCGCACTCGACCTCCCCGCGATCGGTCCGGACACCGTGCACGCGCCCTTCGCGGATGTCGAAGCCGGTGACGCGGACCCCACCCTCGAAGGCGACACCGTTCGCCTCCGCTTTGGCGCCGAGCGCGGACGCCACGCGGACGCCCTTCGCGATCCCGTCCGACGGGACGAGGTAGGACCCGAGGATGTGGCCGGGGTCGAGGATCGGGATCCGCTCGGCGGTCTCCTCGGGCGTGAGCAACTCCGTCCCGTCGATCCCGTACGCGCGCGCGAACCCGCGGCGCCGCTTCAGCTCCTGCATCCGTTCCGGCGTCGTGGCGACCTCGATGCCGCCGACGCCGTACCAGGCGGGCACGCCCTCGGTCTCGAGCCCCGAGTACAGATCGACCGAGTACTGCGCGAGCCGGCTCATCGTCCGCGAGCCGTTCGTCTGGAACACGAGGCCGGGCGCATGCGACGTGGAGCCCCCCGTCTCGAACAACGGCCCCTGGTCGAGGACGAGGACGTCGGTGATCCCGAGCTCCGCCAGGTGGTACGCCGCGCTCGCGCCGACGATCCCGGCGCCGATCAGGACGAGCTGCGCGCGATCCTTCATGCGAAGCCGAACAGTATCGAACGCGTCTCAGCCCTGCGTGTGCTGGTAGGAGACGAGCTTTCCTTTCCTCAGCGAGATGATCACGCCCTGCAGGACACCCTGCACATACTCGCTCCCGGGGTTGAACGCCTGGGTCCGACCGATCCGGAAGCGGCCTCCCGATTCGTGGATGTGGCCGTGGAGCCCCACGAGGGGCTGGTACCGCTCGATCGCCTCCCGCACCGCCGAGCTTCCGCCGCCGGTCGTGACGAATCGGCCGCCTTCCCGGATCGGCCGCGGTAGCTCACCGGGCCGCACCTCGAGCTTGAGGCACGTGTCGATGGGGGTGTCCTTCGGCGGGCAGTGGAGGTTGAACACGCATCGCCCAACGTCGGGCACCGTCGCCACGGCTTCGTCGATCGCCTGCGCGATCTCCTCCTCGCTCGCCTCCCGCGGCGTGTCCCAGGGCGTGTGGGTGGACAAGCCGACCGTGATCATCGTGTGCTCGCCGTCCAGGTCGACGAGCCGCCCCTCGCTGGCGACCACGCGATCGCCGTCGTGCCGGTCGAGCGTCTCCAGCACGGACGGCTCGTCGTCGTTCCCTCCGGTCAGGTAGAGGCGCACGCCCGTCCCTCGCAGCGTGTCCTCGGCGCGTTCCAGCCATCCGGCGAGTCGCTCCGAGGCCAGCTCGTAGAACAGCCCGTGCTTCGCCAACGGATCGCGGCCGACGGCCTGGTACTCCTCGCGATCGAAGACCTTCCAGTAGAAGCCGGGCTGCTCGAGGGCGTCGGTGAACGCACCGAGCCCGTCGGCGTCGAACTCCTCATCGCGACCCTGGAAGGACGCCTGGTACCCGCTGTTGGTGCGCACGATCGGAACGAGCGCCTTGCCCATGAGGTCGCCGCCGAAGACGAGCGCGTCGACGCCGTAGAACGTCGCGGCCGCGAGGAACTTCCGGAACGTGACCTGCGAACCGTGGATGTCGGCCCCGAAGAAGATCCGCGTCGGCGCGTCCGCCATCGAGCCACACTACCCCCGATGCAAGAGGCGGCCCCGTGGGGCCGCCTCCGCACCTCAATCGAATCGGTCGCTACTCGACCGGGATCTCCTTGTGGATCGCACTCAGGTCGATCCCCTGGTTCTTCCGCACGACCTTGGCCACGATGTAGATCACCAGCGCCGTGAGGTACATCGCCCCCATGAAGTACAGGGAGTCCTTGTTGTTCACGGCGTACAGGTCGTTCGTGAACCAGTGCCACAGGTTGAAGCCGAGGAACGCCGCTGTGAGGAAGCCGCTCACCGTGATCAGCGGGATCCCTCCGATCTTGTAGCGGGCCATCGGCGAGCTCTCGTACAGCCGCTTCTTCGCCCACGGCAGCACCATCGCCGCGATCGCCGTCCCGAAGAACGTCACGGCGATCACCAGCGTCGCGTCCAGGATCCACGTCTTGAACGCGTCCGTGTACGCGTAGAAGGCGCTGACGATCAGCGCGGGGCCGAGCATCAGGATCAACGCCCAGACCGGCACGTGCCGCCGTTCCGACACGTCGGCCACCTTCTCCGGAAGGATCCGGTCGAAGGCTGCCGCGAAGATCACCCGGGTCGAGGAGAGGAACAGGGTCCCCGCCCAGCCGAGGAACCACGCCCCGAAGGCCAGGATGATCAACGCCGAGATCAGCTCGCTGTGGAAGTAGAAGCTCGCGAGCAGCGGCGGATACGACCACACCGGCATCGTCGCGTCGCCGAAGCCGTAGACCGTCGCCCAATAGTTGAGGTTCGCCGCATTGAAGAACTCCCACCCGAAGAACTTCGATGCGAGCAGGACGAACACGACCGCCACCGCGATCGTGACCCACAGGCCCCACATCATCCCGCCCATCACGCGACGGAAGTCGCTCGCACCGCGGACCTCGCCGTAGAGCGTCGCCCCCCAGTTCGGCCACAGGATCCAGAAGCAGAGGAACGGCACGAGCAAGAGCGACTCTCCGAAGAACGGGCTGAACCCGAGCTTCGGCACGATCGGGCCGGCGTTGTTCACATGGCCCATCTCGATCGTCTGTGCGTAAACGTCCCCGCTCCCGCCGAACAGGTTCGCCGCCTCCTGGTTGAACGCGCTCTGGAACCCGCTCTTCGATCCGAACAGCATCACGAGGAAGACGATCGCCAGCGCCGCCATCCCGATGTAGAAGCAGATCTTCTGAACCTTGGCGTAGCCCTCCATGCCGAGCGAGACGAGGTAGCCGGCGAGCAGGACCGTGACCACACAGACGAAGAACAGGCCATTGCTCGATGCGAGGAACGTGCTGGCGTCATCGAGCTTGAATATCGCCGCCAGCGGCTGAAACACCTCGACGTTCAGGATGTTCCCGTAGATCGGCGCCCAGTACCACAGGATGAACCACCAGCCGGTGACGGCCAGGAGGAACGCGATCCCGCCGCCGAGCACTCGGCTCTGCCACACGTAGTCGCCGCCCGCCCTTGGCATCACGGAGATCAGCCCGGAATACGTGACGACGAGGAACGTCACGAACACGCCGCTGATCAGCATCGCGGGGAGCACCTGACCGCTCGGCACGAACGCCAGCACCGAGAACGCGAAGAACAGACCCAGCGTGACGAAGTTGACCGACATGAAGGAGTAGAGGAACGCGTCGAACTTCGACCACCCCTTCACCAGACCGGTCGCTTTGCGGAGGAACAAGGTAGGGGCTTCACCTACCGCTGCCATCTGCAACCCCCTCCCAGAGGTGTCCGGAACGGCCGGCTAGCCGTTCACCAGTTGGTAGTTCTTGACCTTCCGCTTCTTGTCGTCGATGGTCACCACCGCCGCCTGGAGGATCCCCTCCTCGTAGGAGCTCCCCGGGTTCAGCGCGAGCGTCTTCCCGATCCGCGCCGCACCCTTGCTCTCGTGGATATGACCGTGGAGCGAGAGCATCGGCTGGAACCGCTTGATCGCGTCGTGGACCGAGGTCGAGCCCACGGGGCGGAGCGCCTGTCCGCCCGAGACGTAGGTGAGGTCGTCGTTCAGGGCCGGGGCGTTGTCGAGCTTCGATCCGTACGGAGGCGCGTGGAAGTTGAAGATCGTCGTCTCCGGATCGGATGTCGCCGCGATCGCCGTCTCGATGCGTTTCGCCAGCTCCGGCTCCTCCGCTTCGCGGAACGTGTGCCACGGCGTGGGGTTGGTCCATCCCATCGACACCATCGTGAACTCGCCGAGCTGGATCGGATGCTCTTCATCACCCGTCTCCACCACGCGGGCACCCTCCAACAGATCGTCGATCTCGAACATGTCGTCGTTCGCCGGACACGCGATCACCCGGATCCCCGTGTCCGCGAGCTTCTCCTCCGCCATCGCGATCCAGCGCTCGGTGCCCTCGAGCATGACCTCCTTGAAGCGCTTGTCGACCAGGTCCTCGTCCTCCTGCATCGCCACGTATTCCTGATCCGAGACCCGGATCGGGTAGTACCCCCGGTTCATGACCCGCTTCTCGAACTCCACGATCGCGTCCTCGGCCTCGAGGGTGTCCTTGTGGTCCTGGAGGGAGGCCTCCCAGGTCCCGTTGGCGCGCTGCACGATCGGGACCATGGCCTTGCCGGTCACGTCACCGCCCAGGATGACGACGTCTGCGCCGTAGAAGGAACCGGCGTTCAGGAACTTCTTCCAGCAGATCTCCGACCCGTGGAGGTCGGTCACGAAGAAGATCTTCACCGAAGGAATCTTGACCTCGCCCGCCGCGCTGCGCAAGCCAGCCCTGCTTCGCCAGAGGGAAACGTGCGTCTCCGGGAAGGTGATCCCCAACCCGTCCCCTCACGTTCAGCAGGTCGTTTGCGGACGTTCACGGGGCCGTGATAGTCCAATGGTTCGGGGGGTGGCGTCCGACGAGGAGGTCCGTCGATGGCAACCACACCACCCCGCTCCGAGATCCTTCCGAGGATCGACCGCCGCCGATTCCTGCAGCTCACGGCGGGCGCGGCCGCGACGCTCGGCCTGTCGCAGCTGCCGGCGGGGATCGCCCGGGCAGCCCGTCCACCCGCAGCCTTCCCCTTCACGCTCGGCGTCGCCTCCGGGGACCCGAGCGCCGATGGGTTCGTCCTGTGGACCCGGCTGGCGCCGAGACCGCTCGAGTTCGACG
>JBOGVC010000115.1:0-4307 GCA_050695275.1 Actinomycetota bacterium
GTCCCGCGCCGCCCGCTGGCCCGGCCGGTGGTCGCCGAGGTCGTCGAGGTTCACACCCAGCAGGACCGTTCGGTGCCCCAGCGACGGGTCCGACACCACGGCCTCGAGCAGGGCTTCCTTGCAGAAGGCGCAGCGATCCGATCCGTTCGAACGGTACCGAGGGTCCGCCAGCTCCGTCGTGCGGACCACGCGGAGGGACAGGTCGTGGGACTCGCCGAAGCGCAGCGCCGCCGCGAGCTCGTCCCGCGACAGGGAGGGCGAATCCGCGATCACCGCACGAGCCGACTCACCGTGCACCTCGCGGGTGACCACCGCCAGCAGCGAGCTGTCGACGCCTCCCGAGAACGCGACGACCGGGTCCCGAACCTCGCCGACGATCCGCCGGAGCTCGGCGAGACCGCGCCGTCCGGCGGTGCGGTCGTGGGCCATCGCCGGAGTGTAGCGCCGACCCTCGCGCCGCTCCCGCTAGCATCCGAGCCTTGGAGGAGCCACAGGTCCACCCCGACACGGGGCGTGAGGCGCGCACCGGGCAGCCCGAGGTGATCTACGGGCCGGGGAAGACGGCCGAGCAGATGCTGGCCGTCGCTCGCGACCTGCTCGAAGCCGGCGTCCGTCCGATCCTGGCGTCACGCGTGACCGCCGACCAGGCCGAGGCGTTCACCGCCGCGTTCGCCGATGCCCGGTACCACGAGACGGCGAACCTGATCGTGCTCGATCCCGCGCCCCCGCGTCGAGGAACCGTCGCGGTCGTCGCGGCCGGCACGTCGGACCTGCCGGTCGCGGAGGAGGCCGCTTCGACCGCGGCGGCGTTCGGACTCTCGGTCGAGCGGATCACGGACGTGGGGGTCGCCGGCGTCCATCGTGTCCTCGCGCGGGTGCCGACGCTCGAGCGGATGGACGCGGTGATCGTCGTCGCCGGGATGGAAGGCGCGCTGCCCTCGGTGATCGCCGGTCTCGTCTCCGCTCCCGTGATCGCCGTGCCGACGAGCGTCGGCTACGGAGCGGCGTTCGAGGGGCTCGCCGCGCTGCTCGGCATGCTCAGCTCGTGCGTCCCCGGCGTCGTCGTCGTCAACATCGACAACGGCCTGGGGGCCGCGATGGCGGCCCACCGGATGATCTCCGGATGAGGGTCGCGTACTTCGACTGCGCACGCGGGATCAGCGGCGGGTCGGCGTTCGGGGCGCTCCTGGACGCCGGCGCCGATACCGGTGCGCTCGCGGCAGCTCTCAACGCGCTGGGATCGGACGCCAAGCGGGTCCGGGTCGAGGATGCGATGGTGGGCCCCTTCCGTGCCCGACGGATCGAGGTCGACGGCGGCGACGGGCAGCTGGGATCGGGGCTCGCGGACATGGAGGCGCTCGTCACGAAGGCATCGCTCCCGGATCCGGCCCGAGACATGGCGATCGGCGTCTACCGCCGCATCGCCGAGGCCGAAGCGCGCGTCCACGGATCGGATCCGGATGCCGTTCGGTTCCACGAGGTCGGCTCGCTGCGCTCGTTCGCCGGAGTCGTCGGCACCGCGCTCGCACTGGACGATCTCGGGATCGAGCGGGTCGTCGCGTCGCCGCTCCCGTTCGGGCGGGGGATCGTGGACACGGCGCACGGCCGGATCCCGGTCCCCGCGCCGGCCACACTGGAACTGCTGCGCGGGATGCCCGTGGAACCCCAAGATCGGGAAGGGGAACTGGTGACGCCGACCGGGGCGGCGATCCTTGCGGTCGCCTCCTCGGGCTTCGGAGCACCACCGGCGATGACGATCGAACACATCGGCTACGGCGCCGGCGGATCCGCTCCCAACGGGATCCTCTTCCGCGTGGTACTGGGTGGGGTCGGATCCTGACTCGAACGGTTGCTCCGGAGCCGGCCTTCGCGATCGATCGCTGCGGCTGCGCGACACGAACAGGGCTTGCCCGGCGGGACGCGGCCCGGTAGCGTCCGCGCGAGATGGACGCCTACATGGTCGTGTTACGGATCCTGCACATCCTCGCCGGCGTGTTCTGGGTGGGCGCGGCGTTCACCACGATCCTGTTCCTCCAACCGACCGCTCGGGAGGTCGGGCCTGCCGCGGGTCCCTTCATGGCGCATCTGGCCGGGAAGAAGCGCCTCGTGGACTGGGTGCTCCGCGCGGCCGGCCTCACGATCCTGGTCGGGGTCTTGATGTATTGGCGCGTGACGGGCGGACTGGAGTGGGACCGGATCACGTCCGCGTACGGCATCTCGCTCACGATCGGGGCGCTGTGCGCGATCGCGGCGTTCTCGCTCGGCCTGAGCATCGTCCGGCCGACGATCATGGCGACCCTCGCGATCGGCCGGGACGTGGCGGCGAGCGGCGGCCCACCCACGCCCGAGCAGGGCGCGCGGCTCCAGGAGCTCCAGAAGCGGGGGAAGGCGGTCGGGCAGGTCATCGTGCCACTGCTCATCGTGGCCGTGGCCGGGATGGCGGCGGCCCGGTACCTCTAGGGGCTCATCCCCTCCGCCTCGTCCGCGAAGTCCCAGGCCCGGAGCTCGCCCGGCTCGAGCCGGATCGTGATGTCGTTCCCACCGACCTTCCGGACGTAGGCCTCGCCCTTCCCCGGTCCGAGGTACCTCGACGCGATCCTGACGGCGGTCTCGAAGCCGCCCTCGGTGACGATCTCGGCGGTGCCACGGACCTCGACGCCTCGCAGCGGATGGCTGGACTCGGCGACCACGATCGACGAGCGAGGCTCGCGGCGCAGATGCCGCGTCTTCACGTCGTTCGGCCCCGACCACACTTGGAAGCCGCCGTCGCGCCATTCGTGCCAGACCGGCGAGAGCAGCACGCCGCCGTCCTGTCGGATCGTCGCGAGCACGGCCACGATCGGCTCCTCCAGGAAGCCGTCGAGATCGTCGACCCCCAGATCGGTGCGCATCCTCGAACGATACCGGGCGCTAGCGACCCCGGAACCGTGAGATCTCGGTCGTCGCCGGGAGCCCCACGAAGCGGCCGAGGCGGGCCGCGGCCGACTCCAGCGTCCGCGGGTCGGTTCCACGCACCGCTCCGTACGTGTGGATCGACACCTGGACGCGCTTCGCCTCGATGGTGCGCCGCCAGTGCCCGCCGACCCGCCCGTGCAGGAGGAAGACGCCGGTCGGGTAGGTCCGGTCGCTCCAGGCCTGGCGGGCGAGATCGGCGGAGGTGTCACCGTGGAACCGCGACTCGGTGTAGCCCACCACGAGCTCGTCGTAGGTCTGGAGGAGATGGACTCCGCGCGCCGAGGGCGGCCGCCGGCTCCGCTCCGAGGCCGCCGACCAGAACGTGAGTCCGTCGACCTCGTCGCTCGTCACCTCGTCCTCGAGCGCGCCGAGCGCCCCGCGGAGGTCGGTCATCGTGAGCCCCGACCACCAGCTGAGGTCCTTCACCGTGGCCGGGCCGTGACCGGCGAGGTAGCGCCGGACGAGCTCGATCACCGCGTCGTCGCGGTCGAGCCGGCGGCCGTCCGCCGGAACCCGCTCGTCCAACAGCGCGTACGTCTGGTGCTTCCCCTTCCGCCCGCCGCTGCCGATCAGCCCCACGAGCTCGCAATGCATCAGCAGGTAGGGCATCCGCTGGCCACCGCGATCGAGCTTCCGCCGATCGAACTCGGTCCCGAGCTCGTCCCGGGTGAGCCGGTTCCCACTCTCGAGGGCCGAGGTGACCACCTTCTCGGCGCGCGTGAGGGTCCGCGTGTCGAGACCGAGCTGACGATGCCGTCCCGCGCTCCCTTGCCGGACGCGCGGGCCGCTGAGGGCGAGCAGCCAGCGGATGTCGTCCCGCGCAACGAAGTGCCACGTCGGCCTGAGCACGTGCGTCCGCACGATCGTGCCTTCGGTGAGCGCCGCGTCGACGTCGGCCTCACGAAGCCCCTTCGCGCGCTGCCCGATCGACCACATCGCCGGGCCGTACTCCTGGGCTTGCATCGCGAGGTGCCGCCGGACGACGTCGTCCGACGCCACGAACCGGTTCCCCGTGAGGCCGGAGTTGATGATCCGGCGGCGGGCGATCTCCCTCGTGTTCATCGGCGCGTTCATCGGCGGGCAGCCTATCGGGGGGTTCTGACCAGCCGGCTTCTGGCGAGGATGGGCGGGTTCGTATCGGCCATATCAGAGATGCGATGGGTGGCGATCTGAGGACGGGATCCGCAGCGAGGCGGTCGCAATCGGGATACGGTTGCACCCTCAGCCATCCGGGTATCCGGCCTAGGTCAACTGCACAACTACGTGGGAGGAACGATGAACGACAGCACATCCGGGTGGGCACAGTCCCCCGCACCGTCCAGCCGCCGACGGCGTCATCGCGGGCGGGGGGC
>JBOGVC010000116.1:0-6975 GCA_050695275.1 Actinomycetota bacterium
GTGGCCGCCGGCGTGGGTCGCTTCTTCTCAGGGTAGGCGCGGGCGTCGCGCCAGCATCGCGAGAACCACGCCCAGGATCAGTCCCAGGACGGTCGCCTTCAGCGCGCGTTCCCGTTCCGACGGGTACGGGTCGGTGTCATCCATCGGTCCAGGCTACCCGTGGACGCTGCGAGTGTCGGAGCTTGAACCCTCTGTGTGTCTAGACCCTCTGTATGACGGTATCACTCAGTCGGGGCGAGACCGGGCCCGGAGCCGACGATCTCCGACACGATCCGCTCCAGATCGTCCGCGGAGCCGAACTCGATCAAGACCTGACCTCGCTTGCGCCCCATACGGATCTGCACCCGGGTGGCCAGCTGCTCGGAAAGGATCTCCTCCACCTCCGCGAGGTTGGGGTCGGAGGCTTCCGTATCCGCGCCGCTCTTCTTGGGAGCGGGCTCGGAGGGACCCTCGATGAACCGTCGAACGATCTCCTCCGTCTCGCGGACCGAGAGGTCCTCCGCCGCGACCCGCAGGGAGAGGGACGTGATCGCGTCGGCATCGCCCAGGGCGAGCAGCGCGCGGGCGTGTCCCGCCGAGAGCTTCTCGTCCGTGAGGAGCTGTTGCACCTCGAGAGGCAGGGCGAGCAGACGGATCGTGTTGGCGATGTGCGACCGCGAGACGCCGACGCGATCTGCCAGCTCCTCCTGCTTCAACCCGAGCTCATCCAGGAGCTGCCGGAACGCCTCGCCGAGCTCGATCGGATTGAGGTCTTCCCGGTGGATGTTCTCGATCAGGGCCTCTCTGAGCAGATCGGCGTCGTCGGAATCGCGCAGGACCACCGGCACCGTCGCCAACCCCGCGAGCTTCGCGGCTCGGAGGCGTCGCTCCCCCGTGACGACCTCGTAGCCCTGGCCCGCCCGCCGGACCACGATCGGCTGAAGGATCCCGACCTCGCGGATGGACGCGGCGAGCTCCCGTAGCGCCTCGTCGTCGAACCTGCTCCTCGGCTGCTTCGGGTTGGGGGCGATCGCGCCTGCGGGCACCTCGAGCAGCCCCGTGGTCGCCTCCCCCGCCTCGGGCGCCCCCGGTATCAGCGCGGAGAGCCCCCGTCCCAGACCTCCTCGTTTGGACATCAATCGCCTCCCTTGCGGAACATCCGCCAACGCCGTTTCCGGCCCTGGTCCTCGTCCAACGTCGCGCCGATGTCCGCCATCCCCTCACGATGCTCGTCTGCGGGAACCGGAGGCGCTTCCTGACCTGCCTCGATATCGATGTCCGAGTTCTCGTCGATCACCACGACCCGTCGCTGGGGCAACTCGCCCGGCGCAGGGGGTCTCGAGGGGGGCTTGACCCTCGGTTCAGGTCGGGGCGCGGGCTCCTCCCAGACGTCGTCGTCGGCATCCGCGCTGGAGCCTCGCGTCTCCCGGACCGGAAGTGGCCTCGAAGTCGTGGGTGCGGTCGTCTCGACCTGTGGTTCGGGCTCCGCCGGCTCAGGCTCGGGCTCTGGTGTACGTGCCGCGGGCTCGGGCGGCGGCTCCTGTGCAGCCGGCTCGGGTGTCAGGTCCACGACAGGCTCGCTCTCGACCGTTGACTCGATCGTGGGCTTGGATCTGGAGGTTCGTGGTTGCTCCGACCGGTCGGGATGCCCTCCATCCTCCGAAGCCTCCTGGGCGTCCTCAGGTCGCTCCATGGGGGGCATCACGGCGATCGGCATCTTGTCGAACTGGGGCATGGGAGCCTCAGGAGGCGGTCGCAGCGCGACCTCCTGCGCGAGCTGACGGTACGCTTCGGCGCCCTTCGACTTCGCGTCGTAGATCGTGATGGGCTGCCCGAAACCGGGCGCCTCCGACAATCGGACCGTCCGAGGGATGATCACGTCGTAGACGAGCTCGCCGAAGTGACGCTTGACCTCATCCACGACCTGCTCGGAAAGCTTCGTCCGCGGATCGAACATCGTCATCACGATGCCCGAGAGCCTCAGGCCTGCGTTGATGTTCTGCTGCACGAGGGAGACGTTCCGGAGCAGCTGTCCCAGTCCCTCCAGCGCGTAGTACTCACACTGGATCGGCACGATCAGCTCCTCGGCTGCGGTGAGCGCGTTGATGGTCAGCAACCCGAGGGAGGGCGGGCAGTCAAGCAGGATGAAGTCATACACACCCTCGCGGACGGGCTCGATCGCCTTCTTGAGCCTCGCCTCCCGGGAGAACTGGGAGACCAACTCGATCTCCGCCCCGGCAAGGTCGATCGTTGCCGGCACCGCATGGAGCCGCTCCACGGGGGTGTGCACGATGGCGTCCTGGATCTTCGCCTCGGAGACGACGACGTCATACACCGTGATCTCACGGGCGTCATGGCGGATCCCCATACCCGTGGACGCGTTCCCCTGCGGATCGAGATCCGCGACCAGCACTCGATAGCCGATGTCGGCCAGCGCTGCGCCGAGACTCACCGCCGTGGTGCTCTTGCCCACCCCGCCCTTCTGATTCGCGATCGCGATGACCCTGGCTCGGCCCGGGACGTCGGGAACGAGGGGGCCCTTCTTCCTCGACCGCTTGGGCGAGGTGCGGCGAGTCGGCGTGGCGGGTGCCACGGCGTGGGTCGTGCTGGCGGACGCCTTGCTCACTGTCGGGTCATGATAACGATGGGTCCGCCGCTTTCAAGGGTGGGCGTCCCGATGGCCGTGATACGAGCGTCTTGGGGCACCTGATCCGGCCGGAACGTCGATCCTGCCCAGTAGATCAGGCTCCCATCCTGGTGGAGAAGACGTCGGGCGGCCGACCAGGTCCGAGCGGGGTTGCCGAACCCCCTCGCCAGGCACACCTCGGCAGCTTCTGCTAGCTCTTCGGCGGGCCTGGGGAAGACGCGGACGTTCGGGAGGGACAGACGCTCCACCACGAGCTCGAGGAAGGCCACCCTCACCTGTCGGGGCTCGGCCAGCGTGAGGAGGAGATCCGGCTGAGCCACGGCGACCGGGATACCGGGGAGCCCTGCTCCCGATCCGAGGTCGACCACCGGCAGCTCCACCGTCCCGAGGTGAGGAACGGCGCGGAGGCTGTCGAGCACGTGTCGCTCCCAGAGGAGCTCCCGGTCGGAGGAAGCCACCATCCCGCGAGGGATGGCGTGTTCGGCGAGAAGCGCCTCGAACGCCTCGAGGGTAGCCATCTGGCCGGGGGAGAGATCGTCGACAGTCCAACCCTCATGTTTCACGTGAAACACGGCCTCCTCGGAGGCGGGCCCTCTCAGAGGGGCCGGACCACGACGAACCGGTCGGGATCGACGCCCTCGGACACGCTCTCGAGGGTATCGAACTCCGCGATCACGTCGTGCACGAGCTTGCGCTCGTAGGCGTTCATCGGATCGAGGTGCTCCTCCTCGCCCGTGCGTTGCACCCGCTCGGCGAGCTCACGCGCCTGCTCGACCAGGCGCTCCTCCGCCCGCTTCCGATAGTCCCCCACGTCGACCAGCACGCGGATGCGGTCGTCCAGACGTCGCCCCACCGATGTCCGGGCCAGCTCCTGGATCGCATCGAGCGTCTGGCCGTGGCGTCCGATCAGAAGCGCCATGTCATCTTCCGGCCCGTCGACGATGTCGACGTAAACGTGGCCATGGTGCGTCGTGGGTTCCGCGATGGCGTCGATCCCCATCCGCTCGAGGAGCTCCTCGACGAAGTCGGCGATCGCGTCTGCCTGCTCTTCGAGCCCGGGAGCATCCGGGTCCTCACCGCCGCGATCCCTCTCCACAGCACCCACAGATTCGGGTTCTCGGTCCATCGTCTACCTCCCGGGTCGTTTCGGCCGATTCGGTCCGGACCGCCTCGGACCCGCCGAGCCACCCTTCGATCGCTTGCCCGAGCTGCCAGAGCCTGAACCCTTCGCGGTTCCTGCCCGGCCGGTGCCACCCTTGGGGGAGGCCTTGCTCGAGCCCGAGCCCCGGGGGGGCGGCTTCCGAGGTGGCTCCGGCTCACCGAGACGCCGTTTCCGCTCCTGCTCAGCCCGCTCCATCATCCGGCCCATGATGCCGGTCCTTGGTTTGTCGGTTCGCGTCTCGGCCTTCGACTTCGCCTCGGTGAGCCGGCGATCCATCGCCTGGGGACCGATGTGGCCGAGCCGGAGCATCACGGCCTGTTGGCCGATCTGGAAGAGGTTGGACACCGTCCAATACAGGATCAACCCGGCAGGGAAGGCGAATCCGAAGACGCCGAACATGATCGGCATGACCTTCGTGATGATCTGTGTTTGCGGGTTCTGCGCCGACGCGGGGGTCGCTTTCTGCGTCTGCCGGCTGGAGAAGAACGTCGTCCCGATCATGAGGATCAGGAGGGCGTAATAGGGGATGCGGTCGGGGATCCCGTTCCCGCATTCCAGGTTGTCCTCGGTCGGATCGCCCGCGGTGTCCCGGACGTCCACGGTCTTGCCCGCGTTCTGCGGCGAGCATTGGAGGTTCATCAGGAGGAAGCCCTGCCCCTCGCCTTCGTGGGCCGTGATGTCGGCGAACAGGGCCGAATCCTCCGGAAGGTGGTTGTCCTTGTACGTGACCACCCCCGTCTCCGGGTTCGGGGGCAAGGGGACCGGCGCTCTGATGACGGAATACATCGCGATCAGGATGGGGAACTGCAGGAGGAGCGGGAGGCACCCGCCGAGCGGATTGACTCCGTACTCCTGATACAGCTTCATCGTCTGCTCTTGGACCTTCTGCTTGTTGCCCTTGTACTTCTTCTGGATCTCCTTGATCTTCGGCTGGAGGGCCTGCATCGCCTGCATCGACTTGATCTGCTTGATGCCGAGGGGGAGGAGAACGACGCGGAAGACGATCGTCAGGATGATGATCGCGAAGCCGAAGCTGCCGGTGAGGTCGTACAGCCACGCGAGCAGCCAACCGATCGAATCGAGCAGCGCTTGGAACGGACCGATCTCAGCCAGCATGGCGCCGCCGGATCAGGTGGGGGAGTGCCTGGCGTATGTTGGTGTCATACGATGGCCGGTCCGTCGGCACCGGGTCCAGGCCACCGCGGCCGAATGGGTTGCAGCGCAACACCCGTCGTGTTGCGAGGAACACTCCTCTCGTCGCTCCCAGCGATCGGATGGCCTCTTCCGCGTACCGGGAGCAGGTGGGGGAGAACCGACACTGTCCGCCGAGCCACCCCGAGAGCGTGAGCTGGTAGGTGCGGATCGCAGCGACCAGGAGCATTCGCGCGGGGGCGCCGGCGTTCCACAGGATGCGTCGGACGGATGTCATCGGCGCGTCCCTCCACGCTGGAACAGCTCGGTCATCTCGGTGATCAGATCCTGGGTTCGGGCGTCTCGGATGGCTTCGCGGGCCACCAGGACGACGTCGTGTCCTTCCACCCCACGCGGCGCGACCTCGCGGATCGCTGCCCGAAGGACCCGCCGGGCCCGGTTCCGCTGCACCGCGCCACCGATCTTCTTGCCGGCGACCAGCGCGAACTCCCCCGAGCCGGGAGCGACAAACAGTACCACCCGCTTCCCGTGCACCGGCTCCGCGTCACGGAAGACGCGCTGGATCGCCGGGGTGCGCACCGATCCGGTCAGCCGGAGACGCTGAGGCGGCTGCGGCCCTTGCGTCGGCGAGCGGCGAGGATCGACCGACCGGCACGGGTCCGCATCCGCAAACGGAAGCCGTGCGTCTTCGCGCGGCGGCGCGTGTTCGGCTGGTACGTACGCTTCCCCTTGGCCATCCTCTGATTCCTTCGCGAAAGGAAGGCCGGCAAGGCCGCCGGCCGAAGGGGAAGTATACGGAAACATCCCTGGATGGAGGGGTTGACAATAGAAAGTGCGTCAAGACGCTTCCGGCCGCTCGCGTGGGGAAAAACCCCGGTGCTATAGTCCGCCCCGCACTTCCCCGGGGTGATGGGGCCCCCGGCGTTCCCCGACCCCGCGACCTCCCCGGATGTGGGTTATCCACCGGTGTGGAAAGGTTCTGTGGAATCTCAGATGGCGGTCGCATTGCCCGATCAGGACGCGAGGCGAGCCTGGTCGGCCGTGCTCGATCGCGCCCGCGCCGAGCTACCGGAGACCACGTTCCTGATGTGGTTCACCGACGTCCGACCCATCGCGCTCCGCGATCAGGTGCTGTCGCTGGCGGTCCCGAGCCAGTTCGTCCGGGAACGCCTCCAACACAATCATCTTGGGCTCATCGAAGAGACCGCAGAGGAGGCGTTCGGCCACCCGATCAAGATCGAGATGGACGTCGACGAAGGCATCCGCCACGAGGAGGGTCCGTTGGTGGACATCACCACCACGCCCCCGGCCGCGTACGCAGCGATCGGTGCGCCGGCGACGCCGGCGGCGGTGGGCAAGCCCCTCGGCGCTCCTGGTCTGCCGTTCCCCAACTACACGTTCGACGCGTTCGTCCCCGGCCCGTCGAGCCGGTTCGCGCACGCCGCCGCCATGGCGGTCGCGGAGGCACCGCTGTCGACCGCGTACAACCCCCTGTTCATCTACGGAGGCACGGGACTCGGCAAGACGCACCTCCTGGTCGCGATCGGGCATCACATCTGGCGATTGATGCCCGACACGCGGATCAAGTACGTGACCTCCGAGCAATTCGTCACGGAGTTCATCATGGCCGTCCGCGAACGACAGGGTGACGCGTTCCGGCACAAGTACCGAGAGGTCGACATCCTGCTCGTCGACGACATCCAGTTCCTCGCCAAGCGCGAGGAAACACAGACCGAGTTCTTCCACACGTTCAACCACCTCCACGGCGCCGGCCGCCAGATCGTGATCGCATCGGACCGCCCGCCGCACGAGCTCTCCGGCCTCGAGGAACGGCTGGTGAGCCGGTTCCGGTGGGGGCTGTGCGTCGACGTGCAGCCGCCGGACCTCGAGACGCGGATCGCGATCCTGCAGGTCAAGGCCGAACGCGACCACATCGTCGTTCCACCTGAAGTGATCGAGTTCGTCGCGGGCAAGTTCGATCAATCCGTTCGTGAGCTGGAGGGCGCGCTGGTTCGCGTCGTCGCGTGGTCGGAAC
>JBOGVC010000117.1:0-6543 GCA_050695275.1 Actinomycetota bacterium
CGGACACACTCTGGTCGCCGTACTACCGGGTGATCACCCGGGCCGGCGCGGGCGACGGGACCGTGTCGATCAACGTGAACGGCCGTCCCCACCAGCGGATCATGCCGCTCGCGCTGATGGAGGAGACACAGGCCCATCGCTTCGAGCCGTACCGGCACGCGCCCGAGAACCCGCTCACGGACGTGCTGATCATCGGCGCCGGCAGCGGCAACGACGTCACGATCGCGCTGGCGAAGGGCGCCGAACGCATCGACGCGGTGGAGATCGATCCGCTGCTGTATCGGCTGGGCCGCGACCGCCACCCGGATCATCCGTACCAGGACCGGCGGGTCACCGTGCACATCGAGGACGGCCGGTCCTTCCTCCACGACACCGATCGTCGCTACGACCTCGTCCTCTACGCGATCCCGGACTCGCTCACGGTCCTCGCCGGTCAATCGTCGCTCCGGCTCGAGAGCTACCTGCTCACCCGCGAGGCGATGCAGGAGGTGCGAGATCACCTGAAGCCGAACGGCGTGATCTCGATGTACCACTATTACCTTCCGGTCGTGGTCGACCGGTACGCCGACGCCCTGACACGGGTCTTCGGGGACCCGCCGTGCCTCGAGCTGACGGCCGGTTCCGGAGCGAAGCAGCGGACCGTTCTCACCGCGAGCATGCGGCCCGACGACCTCGTGTGCGACGAGCGGTGGTCGAGGCCGGCGGTGCTCCCGGAACCCGTCACGGACGATCATCCCTTCGCGTATCTCGTGGGGCGCGGGATCCCCGGGTTCTACCTCGTGACGTTGCTCGCGATCGTCCTCGGTTCGCTCGCGGCGGTGCGTCTGTCGGCCGGCCCGTTCGGACAGATGCGCCCGTACGTCGACCTCTTCTTCATGGGTGCGGCGTTCCTGCTGCTCGAGACGTCGAACGTTGTCCGGTTCGCGCTGCTGTTCGGAACCACCTGGTTCGTGAACGCGCTCGTCTTCGCGGGGATCCTCGTCTCGGTCTCCCTGGCCATCGAGGTTGCACGCCGGGTCCGGTTCCGACGTCCCGCTCGGCTCTACGTGCCGTTGTTCGGCGCGGTGGTGCTCGCGTGGGCGGTGCCGCCCGAGTCGCTCCTGGGCCTCGACTTCATCCCGCGCTTCGTGGCCGCGGTCGTCCTCGGCTTCACCCCGGTCTTCATCGCGAATCTCGTGTTCGCGGACCGGTTCCGCGAGGTGGGTGCGTCGGGTATCGCGTTCGGCACGAACCTCCTCGGCGCGATCGTCGGCGGCGTCCTCGAGTACGGAGCGCTCGTGATCGGGTACCGGGCGCTGCTGATCGTCGTGGCGATCCTGTACGGGGCGGCGTTCCTGACGGGTCGATCGCATCTCGCCGGCCAACCGAACGTCGTGGTCGTGAGCGACGGAGCGAGGAGCTAGGCCACGCCGACCGGCATGGGCGGCAGGGGCTGCGGGGGAGCCGCGGCCTCGCCGGCGTGGCCGCGACGGATCGCCACGGCGAGCAGCCCGAGTCCCCAGACGCTGCCGAGGAACCACAGCCACCCGCCGACGAACGGGATCAGCGCGAGCAGGCGGAGGACGACCCAGCCGCCCAGGAACGCCACGAACCGGGACTGCGTGTTCTTCAGCAGCCGGCTCCCCAGCCCGATGATCGCGACCACGTAGCCGAGCGTGTACAGGAACGCCAGCGCCAGCAGCGTGAAGACGCCGAGCGGGATCCCCACGAGCGTGATGAGGAGGAGCACGGATCCGATCGGCAAGAGGAAGAAGAGCCCGAAGCCCCACCCGATCGCCGCGCCGATGCCGGTGGTCGCCGCCTCGCGGACCGCGGGGAACAGTCGCGGGGCGAACGCGAGGAGCAGCAGGCCCAGGATCAGGACAGAAGCCGAGTAGGCGACCCACCACCAGATGCGCCCGGCGAATCCCCCCGCGACATCGAAGTCGAACCGGGTCACGACGTTGGTCTGATCGCCGCGGATCGTGGCGCCTTCCTCGACCTCGGGCGTCGACTGCGTCACGAGATCGCCTCCGATCTCGGCGCCGGAGCGGACCACCACGTCACCGTTGAGGACGACCACGTCCTCCTGGATGGTTCCCGAGACCTCGGCGTCACCGTTGAGGACGACGAGGGACTCGCGGACGGTCCCGTCCACCTGCGCCGGGCCGTCGAGGATGACCGCCGCATCGACGGTGTCGTCGGCCGCGACGAGGAGCTCACCCGTCAGCACGATCTGGTCCCGGCCGGTGGGATCTCCGTCCTCCTGGGCGGCCGCCGGTCCCGCGCCGAGCACAACGAGAACGATGGCGGTACCGAAGACGGTCAGCTGCCTCTTGCCTCTCACGCCGTGACTCTACCCGTCTCCGTCCGATCGGATCGGGGCAAGGATCCGACAGGGCCCGCCCGAGCGCTTCCCACTACCCTCGCAACCGAACGACCCGCGACGACGTAGGTACGGGTACGCGGGCCGATCCAGCCGATCGGGGAGGAGGGGCACTGACGGGGCGCGAGATCCGGGGCCGCCGAGCGAGGGGGAGTCCTCTTTGGATGAAGGCCCCGCTGGCACTCGTCCGGTACCCCGGTCTTCTCGCCTCCGTCGTGGTCGGCGCGCTGCTCCTTTCGCTCGTGGCCGCCGCGTTCCCGCTCTTCCTCTCGCGCTCGGAGGGGGACCTCCTGCGGGCCGGCATCACGGATCCCACGATCGGTCGGAACGGTGCCGGACTCTTCTACAGCGTCACGAACGTGGGCTTCCGGGAGCGGGCTGAGGACAGCCGGGAGCTCCTCGCGGATCGATTGAACGAGGAGTTCGAACGGGTCGCCGCGCAGGGTCCGTACCTGGCGACCCCGATCCGCTTCGTCCTCGGAGCCAGGGCGCTCGTCACGCTTCCCGGCGAGGGCAACCCCGTGTCCGGTCCAGTCACCGGATGGATCTTCTCCGGGACGCACGCGGAGGACTTCGTCGAGCTGATCGCCGGCGACGGGTCGAACGGAGCGTTGGTGCCGGACTCGGTCGCCGATCCGCTCGGTGTGGGACCCGGTGACCGGATCCAGCTCAGCGGACGACCGAGCCTACGGATCGGCGGTGTCTACCGAGCCCTCTACAAGTCGCCGCGGTCCGGCTACTGGTCGCCGTGGAGCGAACAGATCTATAAGGACTGTCCGGACTGCCCCGAACTGCCGCAGTTCATCCTCGTGGGCACCGAGGAAGCTGTCCGATTGACGCGCGAGCTGCACGACCCTGAGGAACCCGATGTCGACTACGGATGGGTCGCGCCGATCGACGATCTGTCGCTCGATGCGGACGAGGCGCGGGAGGTCCAGGCGTATGCGGCTCGCGTGATCCATGTCGCGTCGGATCGAAAGACCGCGCTCGGTCGCCTGTTCGCCTGCTGCGGTCGGGGCTACGTGGCTGGTGCCAGCTTCTTCTCCGGACGGCGGGACACGGAGTTCCGCTCGTCGATGCCGCTCGTGTTGCGCGAGGTGGATCGGCGGGCGGCGGCCGTTGAGGGGCCGCTCCGGCTCCTGCTGATCGCCGGGCTCGGTGTGGCGGCCGCCGTGGTCGCCGCGGCGGCGGCCTTCGCCGTCGCAGGTCGACGCACGGAGGCGGGGTTGCTCCACGCCCGGGGATGGGGACCGGGGTGGTTCGCGCTCAAGTCCGCCGTCGAGGCGGTCATCCCGATCGGCCTCGGGGCGGCCGCGGGGGTCGGCCTGGCGGCGTGGGTGATCGCCGTGTTCGGGCCGGCGGCGCCCGCGGCCGACGCCGCCCGAACGGCCTCCCTGGCGTGGGCGACCGCCGCAGCCGCCGCGGCCCTCCTCGTGCTCGCCGTCGTATCGGGCATCTCCTTCATCAGGACCTTCGAGGTGCACGCGCTGCGGCGCAGGTTCGCCTGGGTGCCGTGGGAGCTGGTTGCAATCGGGTGCGCCCTGTGGGTGCTCACCAGGCTCCGCAACGGTGGAGCGCTGATCGAGGATCCTCGGCTCAACATCCAGCGGCCGAGCTCGCTGCTGCTCGCGTTCACGGTCTTGTTCGTCGGCGGCTTCGCGATGCTCGGGGCGCGGCTGCTGGTGATTGCCCTGCGCCGAGTTGCTCCTGGCGTCGGTCGCTCCTCGCCGGGCTCCTACCTGGCGGTGCATCGCCTGACGAGCCTCCCGCGGCTCACCGCGCTGCTGGTGGGCGCAGTGGCCCTATGCCTCGGTGTGTTCCTGAACGGGCAGACGACGGTGCGTTCGCTGCGGGCCACCGTGAACGCCAAGGCTGGTGTCTTCGTCGGGAGCGACGTGCAGGTGTCGATCGACTCCACCGCGCCGCCGCAGGAGCGGTTCCCGTTCCCGATCACGCGGTCCACACGGCTGAAGTACGCGGGGGAGCTGCTCCCGGGCGAGGTGCCGTTCGACATCGTCGGCATCGATCCCGCGACGATCGTCGACGCGGCGTTCTGGGATCGATCATTCTCGGGCGACTCGCTCGCCGACCTCGTCGCGCGCCTCCCGTCCGACGAAGGACCGCTGCCCGCGTTGTTGGTCCACGGCGAGGAAGGTCTCGATCCGACCTCGATCGCGATCGCCCAGATCGAGACGCCCATCGAAGTCGTGGGCCGCGCGGTCGCGTTCCCGGGGATGTCCTCCGACGACCCGGTCCTGGTCGTGGACACCGTCTCGTTCGAGAAGCGCCTGGGGGCGGGCGGCAACCCTCTCGAGAGCCCGGGCGCGCGGACCGAGTTCTGGATCGCCGGAGACACCGAGGAGGCGCTCGCCGCCGTGAGCGAGCTCGAAGCGTTCCCGCTGGGCACGCTCACGGCCGAGGAGGTCAAGGACGTGCCGTTCATCAAAGCGGCCATCGACACATTCGCGATGTTGAACGTCCTCGGCCTCGCGGCCGCCTTCCTCGTGGTGGGCGTGCTCGTGGTGTACCTGCAGGCGCGGCAACGAGCGAGGACGGTCTCGAACGTCCTCTCGCTCCGCATGGGGATGGGCGAGCGACAGGCATTGCGCGCGCTCGTGCTCGAGCTCGCGGCCATGCTCGTGTGCGCGTTCGTCCTCGGCGGCGGGTTGGGGATCGGGGCGAGCCGGATCGTCGCCCCGCTCCTGGATCCGCTGCAGTCGATCCCGCCGCCGCCATTGTTCGACGCGCCGATCGCCGTCGTCGGGTGGACCCTGGTCGCCCTCGCCGTTGTGGCGGTGGTTGGTGGGTGGCTGGTGCACCGGCGGGCAGCCGCCGTCGACCTGGGGGAGGTGCTCCGCGTTGCCGAGTGAGCCGGTCCCCGCGCGCTGCGTCGACCTCGTGAAGACGTACCGGACACCCACGGGCGCGGTGCACGCGCTCCGGGGCGTGACGCTCGGCTTCCCGGCCGGCGCGCTCACGGCAGTGGTCGGTCCGTCGGGGAGCGGGAAGTCCTCGCTCCTCCGCGTCCTCACCGGGATCGATCGCGCGACCTCAGGTGACGTCTGGGTGGGTCCACGGAACGTGGCGCGGGCCTCGGCACGGGGACTGCGGCGGCTCCGGCGCGACGTCGTCGGCTACGTCTTCCAACGCCCCTCGGACAACTTCCTGCCGAACCTGACGATCGGCCAGCACCTGCGGCTCGCGTCCCGCGGATCCGCCGTTCCGGAGGACGCGGACGTCCTCGACCGGCTCGGCATCGGCCACCGCATCGACCATCTCCCCGACGAGCTGTCGGGCGGGGAGCAGCAACGGGCCGCGTTCGCGCAGGCCGTCGTGGCCGGCTCCGCCGTCGTCGTCGCGGACGAGCCGACCGCGGAGCTCGACTCGGAGTCCGGAGCCCTCGTGATGGACGGCGTCCGCGCACTCGTCGACGCGGGCGTCACGTTCGTCGTCGCCACGCACGACGGCGCCGTGCGCCAGCTCTCCGACGAAGTGGTCGAGCTCGAACACGGGCGTGTGAAGGGAGACCACCCCGAGAGACCTCCGATCGGTGGTCGCTCACCGGCCGCGCGCTTCTATGGAGCTGGACGCCTCTCGGACGACGAGCTCGAGGCTGCGATCTCGGTCCGCGAGGTCTCCAAGGTGTTCCACCATCACGGCGGCGACGTTGTGCACGCGCTCGAGGCCGTGAGCTTCGATGCCAGACCCGGCGAGATCGTCGGTCTAGTCGGGCGGTCCGGCTCGGGGAAGACCACCCTGCTGAACGTGATCGCCGGCTGGGAGCAGCCGACATCGGGCCAGGTCCGGTGGCGCGACGGCATCGACCCGGGATCTCCGTCCTGGTCGGTCGTCGCGACGGTTCCTCAGAAGCTCGGCCTGATGGAGGAGCTGACCGTCGAGGAGAACATCGCGTACCCCGCCCGGCTCGCGGGCTCACTCGAGGAGCGCCCGGACGAGATTGAGGACCTGATCGGTGCGCTCGGGATCGGTGAGCTGCGTTCCCGGTATCCGCGGGAGGCCTCGGTGGGGGAGCAGCAACGCACCGCGATCGCTCGGGCGCTGGCCGTCCCGACGAGCGTCCTGCTCGCCGACGAACCAACCGCGCATCAGGACACGGTGTCGGCGGGACGCGTGTTCACCGCGCTCCGTAAGGCCGCGGACGCCGGGACGGCGGTCGT
>JBOGVC010000118.1:0-5386 GCA_050695275.1 Actinomycetota bacterium
CGCTCGCCCGACCTGCGATGCGGAGCTTGCTGCGGTTCGAACGCCAGCCACCCGGCACCGCGATCACGCGCTCGGTCCTCGTTGCCGGCGGTGCGCTCGCGGCCGGGGCGGGATTCCTCGTGGTCGCTCGGGAGACGCGACCCGCGGCGTGGGCGGCCGGCGCCTCGGGCGCCCTCCTCCTGCTCGGTGGCCATCGAGCCAACCACGGCGCCGGAGGTCCCACCGATCGGATGCTGGACGATCTGCTGGATCGGGTCTGGGACGGGGCGGTGTTGTCCGCGATCGCATGGGCGGCGCGCGACGGGAGCGCGTCGCTGGCCGTGGCGGCCCTCGCCGCCGTCAGCCTGTCGTTCGTGGCCGGCTACATCCGTGCGCGTGGCGCTGCGCTCGGCTACTCGGTGGAGGAGCGGCACGTCACACGCGGCGCTCGGTACGTCCTCGTGATCGCGTTCCTGCTGTTCGGGTGGACGTGGGCCGTCTGGACGGTGGCCGTGATGTCCGGCCTCGCGGCCGTGGTTCGCGCGGGGCAGGTCGCGCAGGAAGAGCGGATGGCGTGAACGCGCGACGCGAGGCCACCGAGACCGCGACGTACCTCCTCTACCGGTTCATGAGCTGGCTGGGACCGCTCCTCCCGGTGCGGAGCGGGCGGTCCGCCTACGAGCGGGCGGGGCGGCTCCTCTTCCGTCTCGCCGCCGGGCCGCGCGCCGTCGTGGCCGCCAACCAGGCGCAGGTCCTGGGTCGGCCCGCCGACGATGCGCTCGTGCAGGCGTCGACCCGAGAGGCGTTCGCCCTCTACGGCCGGTACTGGTTCGACACGTTCAACGTGCTGGGTTGGGATGACGCCGCGGTCGCCGCCGCGTTCCGGTTCGAGGGGATCGAGCTGGTCGAGAAGGGTCTCGCCGAGGGCAAGGGCGTCGTGATCGCGCTCCCCCACACCGGGAACTGGGACGTGGGTGGCCGGGCCATGGCGATCCGGCTGGCCCCGGTGGTCTCGGTCGCCGAGCACCTGAAGCCGGAGCGCTTGTTCACCCTGTTCCTCGAGCATCGTCGGCAGCTGCAGATGGACATCATCGACCTGGCCAGCGACCACGTGGGCCGGCAGCTGACGCAGCGGCTGGAGGAGAACCGGATCGTGGCGCTCGTGGCCGACCGCGACCTCTCCGGCGGCGGGATCGAGGTGGAGATGTTCGGACGGACCAGACGGATGCCCGCCGGGCCGGCGCTGCTCGCGTTGTCCGCCGGGGCGCCCCTCATCTCCGGTCCGACGTTCACGACGAGGGACGGGTGGGTCGAGGTGCTGTCGGAGGTCACGATCGAACCGACCGGTCGCCGGAAGGACGACATCGTCGCGCTCACGCGCGCGCTGGCCGCCTCGTTCGAGAAGGCGATCGCCTCCGCGCCCTCGGACTGGCACCTGTTCCAGCCCGGCTGGGACGCGTAAGGCCCGTGCGCGTCGCGCTCGTCTGTCCGTACGCCTGGGAGGCCTCCGGCGGTGTGCAGGTCCACGTGCGGAACCTCGCCTCGCGGCTGCGGGACCGCCGGCACGAGGTCACGGTGCTCGCGCCGACGCTCCGACCGCCGGCGGAGCCCGGTGTCCGCTCGGTGGGGCGACCGATCCGCGTGCCGTACCGGGGGACGGTCGCGCCGATCGCGCCCGCGTCGTACCGGCGGACCCGCGCTCTCCTCGACGAGGTGCGCCCCGACGTCGTCCACGTCCACGAGCCGCTCACGCCGAGCGCCTCGATGTACGCCGCGCTGGCCGCGACCGCACCGGTGGTGGCGACGGTGCACGCGTACCTCGATCGGTCGATCGTGATGGAGCTCACCGCCCCGATCCTCCGGCGCGTCTGGCGGCGGGTGGGCGTCGGGATCGCCGTCTCCGAGGCAGCGGCCTCGTTCCTGCATCGGGCGCTGCCGGCCGCGGTCCTCGAGATCGTTCCGAACGGCGTGGACGTCGGGGCGTTCGCGGCTGCGGAGCCCCGGGATGACCTTCCCGTCGGACGCCGGATCCTCTGGGTGAATCGGCTGGACGCGCAGAAGGGGTTCCCGGTCGCGCTCGCCGCGTTCGCCAAGGTGCTCGTGGAGGTGCCCGACGCCGTTCTGGTCGTGGTGGGGGAGGGGAAGGACCGGGAGGCGCTCCAGCTCCTCACCGCGTCCGCCCTCGCACGGGTGGACATGCGTGGAGCCGTCGAGAACGATGAGGTCCCCGGGTACCACGCCGCGAGCGAGGTCTTCGTGGGGGCGGCGGTCGGTCAGGAGAGCTTCGGGATCGCGCTGGTGGAGGCGATGGCCGCCGGCGTCCCTACCGTGGCCACCGACATCCCGGGGTACCGAGAGGTGGTGTCGGACGGCGTGGACGGACTCCTCGTGCCGCCGCGGGACCCGGCCGCCCTCGCGGCTGGCCTGGTCCGGGTCCTGCGGGAGCCCGAGCTGGCGACGCGCCTCGGTGAAGCCGGCCGCGAACGAGCGCAGGCGTTCGACTGGCCGATCGTCGTGGACCGGGTGGAGGAGCTGTACGGCCGCGCCGTCGAGAGCGCTGGCTACGATAGGCCCCGATGAACGCCCTGTGGATCGTCCTCGGGATCGTCGTGGTCGTGCTCCTCGCCGCGGTCTGGATCTACAACCGGCTGGTGAGCCTGCGGACGCGGGTGGAGAACGGGTGGTCGCAGGTCGACGTGCAGCTCCGTCGCCGCGCCGACCTGATCCCGAACCTGGTCGAGACCGTGAAGGGCTACGCGACGCACGAGCGTGAGGTCTTCGAGCACGTCACCGCAGCGAGGGCGCGATCGATCGGCGCCACCGGCGTGTCGGATCAAGCCGACGCGGAGAACCAGGTCACCGCGGGCCTCCGGCAGCTCCTCGCGGTCGTGGAGAACTATCCCGACCTCAAGGCCAACGAGAACTTCCTCGCCCTGCAGGAAGAGCTGGTCGCGACCGAGTCGAAGATCGCCTACGCCAGGCAGTTCTACAACGACCAGGTGATGCGGTTGAACACGTTGATCCAGTCGTTCCCGTCATCGATGGTGGCTGGCCAGTTCGGCTTCACCGAGCGTCCCTTCTTCGAGATCGACGAACCGACCCGCGGGCCCGTCCCGGTGGACCTCTCCTAGCCCGTGTACGAGCAGATCGCGGCGAACAAGCGGAAGACCGTGATCCTGTTCGTGCTGGCCGTCCTCCTGCTGGGCGGCGTGGGCTACACGCTCGGTGTCCTGACGGACAGCGGGCCGGTGGGCCTCGTGATCGCGCTCGTCGTCGCGGTCGTGATGTCGGTGGGGTCCTACTTCTACGGGGATCGGATCGTGCTGGCGTCGACGCGGGCGAAAGAGGTCTCGAAGGAGGACGCCCCCCGGTTGCACAACCTCGTCGAGGGGATCGCGATCGCCGCCGGAACCCCCAAGCCGAAGGTGTGGATCGTGCCGGAGAGCGCTCCGAACGCCTTCGCCACCGGGCGAGACCCCGAGCACAGCCACGTCGCCGTCACCCAAGGGCTGCTGGAGACGATGAACCGGGTGGAGCTCGAAGGCGTGATCGGGCACGAGATGGCCCACGTCCTCGATCGCGACATCCTCGTGGGTACGGTCGTCGCGACGCTCGTGGGGGCCGCGGTGCTCCTGGCGGAGTTCTTCATGCGGATGTGGTGGTGGGGCGGGTTCCGCGGTAGGCGAGGGAGCGACTCCGGTGGCGGCGCGGCGTCCGCGATCATCTTCGCCGTCGGGTTCCTGCTCCTGATCTTGGCGCCGATCTTCGGGCAGCTGATCCGGTTGGCGGTGTCGCGGAACCGCGAGTTCCTGGCCGACGCACAGGGTGCGATGCTCACGCGCTATCCGCCCGGGCTGATCGCCGCGCTGAAGAAGCTCCAGTCGGCGCCCACCGCGATGCGCTCCGCGAACAATGCCACGGCGCACCTCTGGCTGAATCAGCCGTCGCGGCTGGAGGGTGAGCGGCTCGGGACGCTGGAGCGGCTGTTCTCGACCCATCCGCCGCTCGCGGAGCGCATCCGTCGGCTCGAGGAGATGTGACGTTCCCGTCGAGATGCCCCGAGGTGTTTGGGCGGACGGGCGTCCCGAGATAGTCTCGATCGCCGGGTCCCGTGAGGGACCCGTTCCATTTCTCGCACATCTCCGCATCCGGACTTCGCGACATCAGGAGGCGCTCCGTGGCACTGACCCAACGAGGGAAGGTCGTGATCGGCGTGGTGGCCGCTGCCGTGGTCGGCATCCTGGCGGTCCTCTCGTTCACGGGGAACGTTCCCGGGCCGCTCGAGCGCGTCGTGGGGGCCGTCACGGGTGCCCCCGATCCCTGTCCCCTCACCGGGGAGGTTCTCGGGGAGGAGGACCCGCCCGATCGTCCGGCCCTCGCGGTGAAGGTCGAGAACACGCGCGACGCGTATCCGCTCGCGGGTCTCGAACGCGCCGACGTGATCTACGAGGAGCCCGTGGAAGGGGGCATCACCCGGTTCGCCGCGCTCTTCCAGTGCCGTGACGCGGGGCGCGTGGGACCGGTTCGGAGCGCGAGGACGACGGATCCCAAGATCCTGCTCCAGCTCTCGGATCAGCCGATCATGGCGTTCTCCGGGGCACACCCGCAGGTGACCGCCGTCCTCGAGGATGCGGGTCTCCTCCAGCTCACGGAGACATCCGGGAACGTCGCCTACGAGCGGGACGACGCCCGATCCGCTCCGCACAACCTCTTCGTCGCGACCAGGCCGCTGTTCCGTCTCGCCACGGAGGCCGGCGTCGACGACTCTGCTCCGGCAGCGCTCTTCCGCTACGACGAGGATGTGCCCGCTCCCAGCAAGCGCCGCTCGTCCGCGACGGTCACGTTCTCCAGCTCGAACGTGGTCGAGTGGGAGTGGGATGGCAGCCGGTGGGTCCGGCAGCTGGACGGCGCGCCGATGCTCGTGGAGAGCGGGACCGAGCTCGCCGTCGAGAACGTCGTGATCCAGGAGGTCGTCGTGACGGATTCCGACATCCTCGACGTGACCGGGTCCCCGTCGCCGGAGGTCGAGCTCCTGGGACAGGGTCGTGCGTGGGTCCTGCGGGACGGCCGCCTCGTCGTCGGCCGGTGGCGGCGCGACTCGCTCGGAGACGCGACGGTCTTCGAGACGCGGGCCGGCGAGGAGATCGCCCTCGCGCCAGGCACGACGTTCGTGGAGCTCGTCCCCAAGGACACCGGCGAGGCATCGTTCGAGCGGTAAGGCCGGCTTCCTCGCAGGTGGACGGCGGTACACTCGGGTCATCCCAGCGCACCCCGCGCAGGCGCCAGGGCAGAAGCCAGGGCAGAGCAAGGAGGGCGAATGCAGCGCGAAACCGGCACCTTCACGGTGAAGTCCGGCCTGGCCGAGATGCTGAAGGGCGGCGTCATCATGGACGTCACCACGGCCGAG
>JBOGVC010000119.1:0-8019 GCA_050695275.1 Actinomycetota bacterium
CTCCGCGCCGCCTTCATCCGCAAGGTCGCCGCCGGGATCTACACGACGATGCCGCTCGGGCTCCGCACGATGGCCAAGATCGAACGCGTCGTGCGCGAAGAGATGGACGCGGCCGGGTCCCAGGAACTGCGGATGCCGATCGTCCTGCCCGCGGAGCCATGGAGAGCGACGGGTCGCTACGACGCCTACGGAGATCTGATGTTCAAGCTCGAGGACCGTCACGGCCGCGAGTTCGTGCTCGGTCCGACGCAGGAGGAGGTCGTCGCCGAGCTCGCGCAGGTCGAGCTCCCCTCGTACCGGGACCTGCCGGCCAACGTCTACCAGGTGGAATGGAAGTACCGCGACGAGTTCCGCCCCCGGTACGGGCTCCTCCGAGGTCGTGAGTTCCTCATGAAGGACGCGTACTCGCTCGACCGCGACGAGGAGGGGATGCGCGAGTCGTACCGGGTGATGTACGAGGCCTATGAGCGCGTGTTCGATCGCCTCGGCTTGGACTACGTGATCGTGGAAGCCGACCCGGGTACGATCGGTGGTGGCGTCAACCACGAGTTCATGGCGCTCGCCGATGTCGGTGAGGACCTGTTCGTGCGGTGCGAGAACGGCGACTACCTGGCCGACACGGAGGCCGCGACGCCACGACCGCCGGACCCGGCTCCGGCCGAGGATCTCGAGACGCTCACCGAGGTCGAGACGCCGGGAGCCGTGACGATCGAGCTGATGTCGGCGCAGATGGGAGTGCCGGCCGAGGCGACGATGAAATGCATCCTCTTCGACGTGGAGGGTCGGTCGGTCGCGGTGCTCGTGCCCGGCGACCGCGAGGTCAACGAGGAGAAGCTCGCTCGCCTGCATTTCCCCGAGCGCGTCCGACCCTTCGAGGATCAGGACTTCGCGGAGCGGGGGTTCGCCAAGGGGTTCGTCGGTCCGCAGGGCCTGGGATCCGATGTGTCGATCTTCGCCGATCCCGGGATCCGCGGCCGCGCCCACTGGGCCACGGGGGGCAATCGACCCGACATCCACGTGACGGGGGCAACCGTCGACCGAGACTTCCGCGTGGACCGGTGGGAGGAACTCGTGCAGTTCCGTGAGGGCGATCGCTGCCCGGTCGACGGCGGCCAGCTGGAGATCGCGCGCTCGATCGTCGTCGGCCACATCTACCAGCTGGGGACGCACTACTCCGAGCCGCTCGGGGCGACGTACCAGGCCGAGGACGGATCGCAACCTCCGTACGTGATGGGGTCCTACGGGATCGGCATCAGCCGGATCATGGCCGCCGCCGTCGAGCAGCACCACGACGACGCCGGGATGATCTGGCCGAGGCTCCTGGCGCCGTTCGAGGTCGCGATCATCATGGCGAACGCCGACGCCCCGGCGGTCACCGAGCACGCCGAGCGGATCTATCGCGAGCTCACGGATCGCGGGATCGAAGCGGTGCTCGATGACCGGGAGGAGCGGGCGGGGGTCAAGTTCGCCGACGCCGACCTCGTCGGTTACCCCGTGCAGGTGGTGGTCGGCACCCGCGGCATCGAGGCCGGGACCGTCGACCTGAAGGTGCGATCCACCGGACAGCGGTCGCAGGCGCCTCTGGACGAGGCCGCCCAGGCCGCCGTCGACCTGCTCGCGACGGCTCTCTGAGCGGGCGTCTCCTCGATTTCGGGGAGGCCTGTCTATACTGGCTGGTCGAGGACCAACTGCACGGCCGGAAGTGGGCTCGCCGCCCACTTTCTTTGTGGAGGGGCGAAGCTGGGCTGAGCCGAGAGGAGGGGAACGTGGACGCGGAGGCGCTGGTCAGACCCGTGATCGAAGGCGAGGGCCTCGAGCTCGTCGACGTGACCTTCGGTCGCGAGAGCGGCCGCCGGATCCTCCGCGTGACCGTGGATCGCGAGGGCGGTGTCGACCTGGACACGATCTCGCAGATCTCGCAGAAGGTGTCGCGCCGGCTCGATCTCGAGGGCTTCGAACCGGGGCCGTACGCGCTGGAGGTCTCCACACCCGGCATCGAGCGACCGCTCCGACGTCCGCAGGACTTCCGGCGTGCCGTCGGCGAGCGTGTCCAGGTGAAGACCGAGGAAGGCGTGCTGGTCGGGGAGCTCCGCGCGGCGGAGGACGACGCGATCCGGATCGCGGCCGCCGAGGGCGAGCGGCTGCTGGCCCTGGAAGAGGTCGCAGCGGCGAAGACGGTCGTCGACTGGGACGAAGAGCTGAGGAAAGGGGGCGACCGATGAACGCGGAGATGATCGCCGCGTTGCGGGAGCTCGAGCGCGAGAAGGGCATCGCGTTCGAGACGATCCTCGGGGGTCTCCAGGAGGCGATGGCGTCGGCCTACAAGGCACACTGGAAGCAGGAGCATCCCGAAGCCGACGACGAGTTCGTCGGGTTCCGCGCCGTGATCGATCCCGAAACGGGCGATCTCCGCATGTGGCAGCAGGAGCTCGAGGAGGTGGACGTCCCCCCGGCGGAGGGGAGCGACGAGCCGGGGGTCGAGATGAAGGTGATCTCCGAAGCCGAGGTGGAGGTCACGGACGACTTCAAGGGGCGGATCGGCGCCCAGACGGCGAAGCAGGTGATCTTCCAGAAGCTCCGGGATGCCGAGCGGGAGATGACCTACGAGGAGTTCGCCGGCCGCGAGGGCGACGTCGTCACGGGGATCGTCCAGCAGCAGGAGCGCCGGTACACCCTCCTCGACCTCGGGAAGGTCGAGGCCCTGCTCCCGCAGGGCGAGCAGGTCCCGTCCGAGCCCTTGCGGCACGGGGAGCGGCTCAAGGCGTACATCACGGAGGTCCGTCGCGGGACGAAGGGTCCACAGATCGTCGTCTCGCGGACGCACCCAGGTCTGCTGAAGTCGCTGTTCGCGCTCGAGGTGCCCGAGATCAACGAGGGCATCGTCGAGATCATGGCCGTGGCTCGCGAGCCGGGCCATCGCTCGAAGATCGCGGTGGCCTCCAACGAGCCCGCCGTCGACCCCGTCGGCGCGTGCGTCGGGCCGAAGGGCTCACGTGTCCGGATGGTCGTGAACGAGCTCCGCGGCGAGAAGATCGACGTGGTCCCGTGGTCCGACGAGTCGGCCACGTTCGTCGCGAACGCGTTGCAGCCCGCCAAGGTCCGGGAAGTGACCGTCAACCCCGAGACCCAGACGGCGCTCGTGATCGTGCCTGACTACCAGCTCTCGCTCGCGATCGGCCGGGAGGGACAGAACGCCCGGCTCGCGGCACGCCTGACCGGGTGGCGGATCGACATCAAGTCCGAGAGTCAGGCGGCCGAGCCCACCCCGCCGGCACCGGTTCCGGTCGAGGAACCTGCTGCGGTGGAACCACCCGCGCCCGAGTCCGGAGCGACGCCCGAGACCGAAGCGGGGGAGGCTCCCGAAGAAGCGCAGGCAGCGACGGTGGAGGAGGTGGCCACCGGCGCCGGGGCCGAGCCGACGCCTGAGGAGTCGGAGCCCGTGGAAGCGGTCCCGGCCGCGCCCGCGGAGGCGGAATGAGGAACGATGGCGCGCGAGCCGGAGCGGTCGTGCGTCGGGTGCCGGGAGCGCGCACCGAAGGCTGACCTCCTTCGCATCGTCCGCGGGTCGGCGGGGGCGCGCGTCGACCGGGTCGGCTCGGCGCCCGGTCGCGGCGCGTACGTGCATCGAGACCCGGCGTGCGCCGACGCCGCGTTCCGGCGGGGCGGGTTGGCGAACGCGCTGCGCTCGGGGTTGACGCAAGATGAACTCGCTAGGCTTAGGAACGACATCGAGGAGGCGTCACAAGCGACATGAGGATCCATGAGCTCGCGAAGGAGCTCGGCGTTTCGAGCAAGGAACTGCTGGAGACGCTCGAGAAGATGGGCGTGGCGGGGAAGTCCGCCTCCTCCAGCGTGCCCGAAGACCTCGTGCCTCGTCTCCGCGCCTCGGGCGGCAAGGTCACGAAGCCCGCGAAGCCGCGCCAGGTCATGGAGCCGCCGCCGAAGCCGCGCCCGAAGGCGAAGCCGAAGGCGAAGGCCCCGAAGGTGGTCGCCGTCCCCGACGCGGAGCCCGCTCCGACCGAGGAGCCCGAGGCGGAGGCTGCTCCCCCTCCGGTCGCGGCCGTGCCGGCGACCCCCTCGCTGGCGGCCGTCCCCGACGGAGCCGCCGCCACACCGCCGACCGCCCCTGCCGGCCCGGTCCTGCAGGTCGTGCGGGGTTCCACGCCACAGATCTTCGCGGAGAAGACGAACCGATCGCCGGCGGACATCGTGAAGATCCTGTTCATGGCGGGCGAGATGGTCACCGCGACGACGTCCCTTTCCGACGAAGCCCTCCAGACACTCGGATCCGAGCTCGGCTATCACGTGGAGATCGTCGGGATGGAGGACGAGCTCCAGGCCGAGGAGCTCGAGGAGGAGGTGGACGAGTCCAAGCTGGTGCCTCGCTCGCCGGTGGTCACCGTGATGGGGCACGTCGACCACGGGAAGACCAAGCTCCTCGACGCGATCCGCACGACCGACGTCGTCTCCGGTGAGTTCGGCGGGATCACGCAGCACATCGGCGCGTACCAGGCCCACGTGAACGGCCGGGAGATCACGTTCATCGACACACCGGGCCACGAGGCCTTCACCGCGATGCGTGCCCGCGGCGCGCAGATCACCGACATCGCGGTGCTCGTCGTCGCCGCCGATGACGGCGTGATGCCGCAGACCGTCGAGGCGCTCGACCACGCCAAGGCGGCTGGTGTGCCGGTGGTGGTGGCGGTCAACAAGGTCGACAAGGAAGAGGCGGATCCGAACCGCGTGCGAACCCAGATGGTGGAGCGAGGCATCGTGCCGTCGGAGTGGGGGGGCGATACCGAGTTCGTCGACGTCTCCGCGAAGACGAGCGCGAACCTCGAGGGTCTGCTCGAGACGGTCCTCATCGTCGCGGACCTCGCGGAGCTCAAAGGCGATCCGACCGGGCGCGCCCGGGGGACCGTCCTGGAGGCGCACCTCGACAAGGGGCGCGGGCCGGTGGCGACCGTCCTCGTGCAGAAGGGCACGCTCGAGGTCGGAGACTCCCTGGTGTGTGGCATCACGCACTGCAAGGTGCGCGCGATGGTCGACGAGAACGGACAGCCCCTCGGCGTGGCCGGGCCGGCCAAGCCCGCGCAGGTGCTCGGCTGGAACGGCGTCCCCAACGTCGGTGACGAGTTCCGGGAGGTCGACGACGAGCGCGAGGCCCGTCACATCGCCTCCGAGCGCGAGGCACGCGTTCGATCGGCCGAGGTGGTCAACCAGCGGCCCGCGTCGCTCACGGAGCTCCTCCGGCGCCAGGAGCGCCAGGAGATCCCCGAGCTGAACCTCGTGGTGAAGGCGGACGTCCAGGGCTCCCTCGGGGCGTTGACGGACGCGTTCCTGAAGCTGCCTCAGGACGAGGTCCGCGTGAACATCGTGCACTCCGGCGCAGGCGCGATCACCGAGCACGACGTCGACCTCGCCAAGACGGCCGCCGCGATCGTCGTGGGGTTCAACGTTCGGCCGAACGCGAACGCGCGCGAGCTCGCCGAGAAGGAAGGCGTGGACATCCGGCTGTACCGGGTGATCTACGACGCGATCGACGACGTGAAGGCCGCGCTCTCCGGCATGCTCAAGCCGGAGGAACGCGAGTCGATCGTCGGGGAGGCGGAGGTTCGCCAGACGTTCCGCGTCCCGAGGCTCGGGGTGATCGCCGGCTGCTACATGACCCGAGGGACGATGCGCCGGAACTCGCAGGTGCGCCTGATCCGCGACGGCGTCGTCGTCTACGAGGGTCGCGTGGGATCGCTCCGCCGGTTCAAGGACGACGTTGCCGAGGTGCGCGAAGGATTCGAGTGCGGCATCGGGCTCGAGAACTTCCAGGACGTGAAGGAGGGCGACGTGATCGAGGCCTTCGAGGTCGAGGAGGTCGCCCGCCAGATCTCCTCCTGATGCTGGTCGCCGCCCTCCGGCTCGATCTCCGGATCCCGGCGTGCGGTTCGTTGAAGGAGAAGCGTCACGTGATCAAGACCCTCGCGAACGGGATCCGGTCCACGTTCCAGGTGGCGGTGGCGGAGACGGGATACCAGGACATGTGGCAGCGTGCGGAGCTAGGCGTGGCGGCCGTCGGGTCGGAGGGGCATCACCTCAAGAAGGTGATGCACGGCGTCGAGCGCTTCGTGGAGCGGTGGGCCGAGGTCGACATCATCGACATCGATCTGACGCTCCATTCGCCGGAGGACTGAGCGGATCGGAGAAGGCGAGGTGCTGAGGTGACGCAGGGAGCCAGGACCGCTCGGGTGGCGGAGGAGTTCCGCGAGGTCCTCGCCGAGGAGATCCAGAAGCTGAAGGACCCTCGGATCGGCTTCGTGACGGTCACCGGCGTCCAGGTGACGGCGGACCTGCGCCGGGCGTGGGTCTCCTACACGGTCCTGGGGGACGACAAGCAGCAGCGATCGACGGCTGCGGGGCTCCGGTCGGCGACCCCGCACCTTCGCCAGGCGCTCGGCCGGCAGGTCCGGCTGCGGAACCTCCCGGAGCTCGAGTTCCAGGTGGACCAGACGCTCGCGCAGCACGAGCACATCGAGGAGATCATCGAGCGCCTGCATCGCGAGGGACGATCCGATGCCTGACGTGAGCGAGCGGGAGGGGCTCCTCCGGGCGGCGGAGATCCTCACGCGAGCCGATGAGGTGGCGCTCGCCTGTCACCTGAACCCGGACGCGGATGCGCTGGGGTCGATGCTCGGGCTCTCGAACTTCCTGCGGGCGCGAGGGAAGCGGACGGTGGGCTCCTTCGCGAACGAGCCGTTCGAGCTGCCGCGGTGGATCGGCTACCTTCCGGGCGCCGATCATCTCGTGCCCCCGGCGAGGTTCCCGGAGGCTCCGGCCGTCATGGTGACGTGCGACTGCGCGTCGTTCGACCGGTTGGGGGTCCTCGGCGAGGCCGCTTCGCGGGCCGGCGAGCTGATCTGGATCGATCACCATCGCTCGAACGACGGGTTCGGCACCGTCCGTCTCGTGGATCCGGATGCCTCGTCCACGTGCGAGATGGTCTTCCGACTGATCGACGAGATGGGCGGAGACTTCGATCGCGACGTCGCCGTCTGTCTCTACGCAGGCCTGGTCACGGACACCGGGCGGTTCCAGTACCAGGCGACCACCCCGGAGACGCTCCGGATCGCCGCTCGGCTGCGCGAGCAGGACTTCGACCATGCCGGGCTCGTCCGTGCGATGTACGAGGACAACGACCCGGGCTTCCTCCGCCTCCTCGGCACGGCGCTCGGCCGGATGACCGAGGTCCCCGAGGCGAGCGTGGTCTGGACCTACCTCACCCAGGCGGATCTCGCAAACGCCGGGGTCGCGGCGGGCGAGACCGACGACGTCATCGACGTGCTCCGCACCGCGCGCGACGTGGACGTCGCCGCGGTCCTGAAGCAACAGCGAGACGGGCGATTCAAGGTGAGCGTGCGCTCCCGCGGCGGGCACGACCTATCCGCCGTCGCCTCGGCGTTCGGCGGCGGCGGTCATCGCCTCGCGGCGGGCTACACGTCGGAGCACGGACCCGAAGGCACGATCGAACGGCTCGTCGCGGCCTTGCGCCAAGCGCCCGTTCCGTCGTGACCGCCCAGGACGTCGAGGGTCTGCTCCTCGTCGACAAGCCGGCGGGGGTCACCTCGCACGACGTCGTCGACACCGTTCGCCGGACCCTCGCGACGAGGAAGGTCGGGCACGCCGGGACGCTCGATCCGATGGCCACCGGCCTGCTATTGGTCGGCGTGGGCCGGGCGACCCGGCTGCTTCGATTCCTGGGCGGCCTCGCCAAGACCTACGAGGGCACGCTCCGCCTCGGGGTCGAGACGGACACCCTGGACGCCGACGGCGAGGTCGTCCGTCAGTCCGCGGTCGACGTCACGAAGGAGCAGGTGGCGGAGGCGATGAACGCCCTTGTGGGGGAGTCCCTCCAGCGACCTCCCGCGTACAGCGCGGTCAAGGTGGGCGGCAGGAAGCTCTACGAGGCGGCTCGGGAGGGCGAGCGCCTCGAGGCGGAGCCGCGGCCGATCCGCGTGGACTCCTTCGACC
>JBOGVC010000120.1:0-8068 GCA_050695275.1 Actinomycetota bacterium
GAACTGATGGCCGAGACGACGAAAACCCGGAATACGGCGCCGCCCCCGCGGCTGAAGGTTCGGTATCGGCAGGAGCTGATCCCCGCGCTCCAGCAGGAGCTCGGGTTCTCCAATCCCATGGAGGTTCCGCGGCTGGAGAAGGTCGTGGTCAACATGGGCGTGGGCGAGGCCGTGAAGGACGGGCGTCTCCTCGATGCCGCCCTCGAGGACCTCGCCACGATCACCGGGCAGAAGGCCGTCGTGACGAAGGCCCGGAAGTCGATCGCCGGCTTCAAGCTCCGCGAGGGGATGGCGATCGGCGCGAAGGTCACCCTGCGCGGCGCGTACATGTGGGAGTTCGTCGACCGCCTCGTGTCGCTGGCGCTCCCCAGGATCCGGGACTTCCGGGGGCTCAGCCCCGCGGCCTTCGACGGGCACGGCAACTACACGCTCGGCGTCACCGAGCAGCTGATCTTCCCGGAGATCGATTATGACAAGGTGGTGAAGGTCACGGGGATGGACATCACGATCGTGACCAGCGCCACGACCGACGACGAAGGACGAGCGCTGCTCGCCGCCCTGGGATTCCCGTTCGCCCAGGCCGCGGCGGACGCGAGCTGAGGCCAAGGAGACGGCAGAAAGACATGGCGAAGACCGCACTCATCAACAAGCAGAAGAAGCAGCCGAAGTTCCGCGTGCGTGGCTACACGCGGTGCTTGCGGTGCGGCCGCTCGAGGGCGGTCTATCGCAAGTTCATGCTGTGCCGGATCTGTTTCCGTGAGCTCGCCCACCTCGGCGAGCTGCCGGGGGTGACCAAGTCCTCATGGTGATGACGAAACGCACGTTCTCCTCGAACGTGACGGACCCGCTCGCGGACCTGCTGACGAGGATCCGCAACGCGAACCTCGCGTACAAGGACGAGACCGTGGCGCCCGTGTCGAAGCTCTCCGACTCGGTGCTCAAGATCTTGGACGCCGAGGGGTACATCATCGGCTACTCCCGCGAGGGTGAGGGCGTGCACGAGGCGTTCCGGATCAGGCTGAAGTACGGCGTGCGTCGCCGCCGGGCGATCACCGGACTCCGGCGGATCTCCAAGCCGGGTCGGCGCATCTACCGTGGCCGTGACGAGCTCCCGCGGGTCCAGGGAGGGCTCGGGATCGCGATCATCTCGACCTCGCACGGGGTGATGACGGACAAGGACGCCGCGCGCAAGGGTGTCGGCGGCGAGGTCTTGGCATACGTGTGGTGAGACGGATGAGCACGGCGCAGGGATGAGGACGACATGAGCAGGATCGGCAGACAACCGGTGGAGATCCCCGACGGGGTCGAGGTGCAGGTCGATGAGGCCAACCAGGTGACCGTTCGCGGTCCTCGGGGGGAGCTCTCGCAGACCATGCATCCCACGATGCGCATCGTCACGGAAGCGGGTGTCGCACGCGTGGAGCGGCCCGACGACGTCGGGTTCAGCCGCAGCCTGCACGGGCTCACGAGGTCCCTCCTCGCGAACATGGTCGAGGGAGTCACGAAGGGGTACGAGAAGCGCCTGCAGATCGTGGGCGTCGGCTATCGCGCGATCCTGAAGGGCAACGACGTCGAGCTGCAGGTCGGCTACTCCCACCCGGTGCTCGTGCCCCAACCCGACGGCATCGAGTTCGAGGTGCCCGCGCCCACGCAAGTGGTGGTGCGGGGCAACGACAAGCAGCAGGTCGGAGAGGTGGCCGCAACGATCCGCAAGATCCGGAAGCCCGAGCCCTACAAGGGGAAGGGCATCCGCTACGAGAACGAGTACGTCCGGAAGAAGGCCGGCAAGGCAGCCAAGGGGGCGACCGCCTGATGGACGCCAAGACGAGGCGTATCGCGCGCGTCCGTCGCCATTCGCGCGTCCGCAAGAAGGTGGCGGGAACCGCGGATCGGCCGCGTCTGGCGGTATATCGCTCGAACCGCCACATCTACGTGCAGCTGATCGACGATCGCGCGGCCGCGACGCTCGCCGCCGCCTCCGACGCGGAAGTCGAGGACTCGAAGGGCAAGACCGATCGCGCAAAGGAGGTCGGCAAGCTGATCGCCGACCGGGCCAAGGGCGCCGGGATCGACCGGGTCGTCTTCGATCGTGGTGGGCGGCGCTACCACGGCCGGGTGGCCGCGGTCGCCGAAGGTGCTCGAGAGGGAGGACTCCAGATCTGATGTCGCGACGCTATGACTCGAGGGACCAAGAGAAGAGCCCGTACGAAGAGCGGGTCATCTTCATCAACCGGGTGGCGAAGGTCGTCAAGGGCGGCCGCCGCTTCTCCTTCGCGGCGCTGATCGTCGTCGGCGACGGCGCGGGTCGCGTCGGCGTGGGCTACGGCAAGGCGAAGGAGGTGCCGGCCGCGATCGCCAAGGGGGTCGAGCTGGCGCGGCGGAAGATGTTCGAGGTCCCGATGATGGGCACGACGATCCCGCACGAGATCGTGGGCCAGGCCGGTGCGGGTCGGGTGCTCCTGAAGCCCGCTGCGCCGGGGACCGGCGTGATCGCGGGCGGTCCGGTCCGGGCGCTCGTCGAGGCCGCCGGCATCAAGGACATCCTGTCGAAGTCGATGGGTTCGTCGAACCAGATCAACATCGTGAAGGCGGCGATGGCCGGCCTCAAGGCCCTCCGGAAGCCGCACGAGGTCGCGATGATGCGCGACCGCGAGGACCACCAGGTGGCGCCCAAGCCGATGCTCGAGGCCGTCGCCGCCGCGGAGGCGCACGCGCAGGCGGCCCGGGCCGAGGCACTGACGGAGGTCTACGGTGACAAGGCTTAAGGTGACCCAGACGCGGAGCGTGATCCGCCGTCCCAAGGACCAGAAGGACACGGTCCGGCGGCTGGGTCTGCACAGGATCCGCGACAGCGTGATCAAGGAGGATCGCCCCGACATCCGGGGCATGCTCGTCAAGGTCCGTCACCTGGTGCGCGTGGAAGAGGTCGATTGACATGAAGCTGCATCACCTCCGCCCCGCGAAGGGCGCCAAGAAGGAACGGACCCGCGTGGGTCGCGGGCGCGCGGGCGCCCGCGGGAAGACCGCCGGGCGAGGGACCAAGGGCACGGGAGCCCGCGGCACGATCCGAGCCGGGTTCGAGGGCGGGCAGATGCCGCTGATCCGGCGTGTCCCCAAGCTGAAGGGCTTCAAGAACCCGAGCCGGGTCGAATACGCGCCGGTGAACGTCGAGGTCCTGGGCAGGTACTTCGACGGCGACGTCACGCCGGACGCGCTCTACCGGCACGGACTCGCGCACAAGGGAGCGAAGATCAAGGTCCTCGCCCGTGGCGAGCTCGACAAGAAGCTGACGGTGAAAGCACACGCCTTCTCGAAGGCAGCGAAGGAAAAGATCGAGGCGGCCGGAGGGACCGCCGAAGTCCTCAGCTGAGCTACGCTAAGTCACCGTGCTGAAAGCGTTCCTCAACGCGTTCCGGGTGCCGGACCTCCGCGCGAAGATCCTCTTCACGCTGTTCGTCATCGCGGTCTTCCGTCTCGGCTCCTACGTGCCGGTCCCCGTGGTGGACATCGGCATCCTCCAGAGCCAGGCGGACGCGGGCGGGTTCCTGAACATCATCAACCTGTTCTCCGGCGGGGCGCTGACCCGCCTCTCGATCTTCTCGCTGGGCATCATGCCCTACATCACGAGCTCGATCATCATGCAGCTGATGACGGTCGTGATCCCCAAGCTCCAGCAGTGGCAGGAGCAGGGCGAGACCGGCACCAAGAAGATCAATCAGTGGACCCGGTACGTGACGGTCGTGCTCGCGCTGCTGCAGTCCACGGGGCTCGTCTTCTTGTTCCACAACCCCGACGCATCCGGGTTCGCCGACGTGTTCCCGGCAGGCACCTTCACCGGCGCCAACGTCGCGTTCATCGTGCTGATCATGACGGCGGGGACCGCCTTCATCATGTGGCTGGGCGAGCTCATCACCCAGCGAGGGGTCGGCAACGGCATGTCGATCCTGATCTTCACGAGCGTGATCTCCACGCTGCCGGCGGAGGGGAACGCGATCCTGCAGCAGGGAGGCACCGGCAAGTTCATCGCGATCCTGCTCATCGGTCTCGGCATCATCGTGGCCGTGATCTACGTCGATCAGGGACAACGCCGGGTGCCCGTCCAGTACGCGAAGCGGGTGGTGGGCCGGAAGATGACCTCCGGGGGCAGCACCTATCTGCCTCTGAAGGTGAACCAGGCCGGCGTGATCCCGATCATCTTCGCCACGTCGGTCCTCTACTTCCCCGCGCTCCTGAGCAGCGTGTACCACGCCGAGTGGTTCCAGAACTTCGTGAACAACCACGTGCAGAACCAGCGGAGCGTCGTCTACATGTTCCTGTTGGCCATGCTCATCATCTTCTTCTCGTACTTCTACACGGCGATCCAGTTCGACCCGACGCGGACGGCCGACAACCTCCGGAAGAACGGCGGGTTCATCCCCGGGATCAGGCCCGGACCGCCGACCGCCGACTTCTTGAACCGCATCCTGATCCGGATCGGGTTGCCGGGCGCGATCTTCCTCGCCGTGATCGCACTGATCCCGACGGTCGTGTTCGCGTTCTGGAACATCCAGCAATTCCCGTTCGGCGGCACGTCGATCCTGATCGCCGTGGGCGTCGCCCTCGAGACCATGAAGCAGATCGAATCGCAGCTGCTGATGCGTCACTACGAGGGTTTCCTCGGATAGTCCGATGCGGCTCGTACTGCTCGGCCCCCCGGGCGCGGGGAAGGGGACCCAGGGCGTCTTGCTCGCCGAGCGCTACGGCATCCCCCAGATCTCGACCGGCGACATCCTGCGCGACCATGTGCAGCGAGGGACGAAGCTCGGCATCCAGGCGCGCTCGTACATGGATCGCGGCGAGTACGTACCGGACGATGTGGTCGTATCGATGGTGATGAACCGCCTGGAGGAGGCGGACGCCGACAAGGGGTTCATCCTCGACGGCTTCCCGCGGACCGTCGCGCAGGCCGAGGCTCTGGAGCGGGCGCTCGAGGAAACGGAGGAGCCGCTCACGGCGGTGCTGAAGTTCTCGGTCGGAGGCGAGCTGGCTGTCCGACGGCTGCTCGGGCGGTACACCTGCCCCAACTGCGGACGGACCTACCACATGGAGTTCAAGCCACCGGCGGAGGACGAGCTGTGCGACATCTGCGGTGCCACGCTGGAACGACGAGCCGATGACGACGAGCTCACGGCCCGCAGGCGACTGGCCGTCTACCGGGAACAGGCGTCGCCCCTCGAACGGTTCTACGCCGAGCGGGACCTGCTGCATCAGATCGACGCCGAAGCGTTGCCCGACGAGGTCGTGGACCGCACAATGAATGTCTTGGAGGCGCTCCCATGATCATCCGCAAGTCTGCCGAGGAGCTGGAGAAGATGCGCAGGGCAGGCCGGATCGTGGCCGGCACCATCGACGCGGTTCTCGCGGTCGTGGAACCAGGCCGATCCACCCTCGACCTCGACCGGGTGGCGGAGCGCTACATCCGGGAGCAGGGGGCGATCCCGTCGTTCAAGGGATATCGGGGGACGTACCCGGCCTCGATCTGTGCCTCGATCGACGAGGAGATCGTCCACGGCATCCCCTCCGGCACACGGAAGCTCAAGGAAGGGATGGTGCTCTCCCTCGATTTCGGCGCGATCTGGGATGGGTTCCACGGTGACGCCGCGGTGACCGTGTTCGTGGGCGGACAGGCCCCCTCGGAGGAGGCAGCCACGCTCGCCAAAGAAACCGAGCTCGCCCTCGACACGGCGGTCGACGTGATCCGCGTGGGCGGCCGCCTGTCGGACATCGGTCACGCGATCGAGTCCGTGGCCGATGCCGCCGGATTGGGCGTGATCCGCGAATACGGCGGTCACGGCATCGGGCGGAGCATGCACGAGGAGCCGTTCATCCAGAACTGGGGTCCGCCGGGACGAGGCCTGGAGCTCCGACCCGGCCTGACGATCGCCGTGGAGCCCATGTTCACCCTCGGGGGGGAGGAGACCCGCGTCCTGGCCGACGAGTGGACCGTGGTCACCAGGGACGGTTCGCTCGCAGCACATTTCGAGCACACGATCGCGATCACCGAGGACGGCCCCGAGATCCTCACCGCTCGGGGCTGAATCCGCGGTCTGCGGGTATACTTCCTCGTTCGCCCCTTCTGGAGGCCGTGTTCGCATGTCCGGCCAGCAGGGGTCGAGAGCAGAGAAAGCCCCGTTCGAAGGAAACAGTGGGAGCGTGCCGAAAGACGACGTCATCGAGGTCGAGGGGACCGTTGTCGAGCCCCTGCCGAACGCCATGTTCCGGGTGGAACTGGAGAACGGGCACAAGGTGTTGGCCCACATCTCGGGGAAGATGCGGATGCACTACATCCGGATCCTCCCGGGGGACCGGGTGAAGGTGGAGCTCTCGCCGTACGACCTCACCCGGGGCCGGGTGGTGTATAGGTTCAAGTAGCCCCAGAAGCGGAGAAGAAGAGGAAACGCAGATGAAGGTCAGGCCGTCCGTGAAGAAGATGTGCGATCGGTGCCGGGTGATCCGGCGCCGGGGCGTCGTGATGGTCATCTGCACCAACCCACGGCACAAGCAGCGGCAGGGCTAGGAGGCTCGAAGGTATGGCACGGATCGCAGGCGTGGATCTTCCCCGCGACAAGCGGCTCGACATCGCGCTCCGGTACATCTACGGCATCGGCCCCACGCGTGCCTACGAGATCGTGTCGGGGTCCGGTGTGGAGGGCGGAACCAAGGTCCGCGACCTGTCCGAGGACGAGGTCCTGAAGATCCGCGCCTACATCGACCAGAACCTGAAGGTTGAGGGAGACCTCCGCCGCGAGGTCGCGCAGGACATCAAGCGCAAGATCGAGATCGGCTGCTACCAGGGCGTCCGGCACCGCCGTTCGCTCCCGGTCCGCGGGCAGCGCACGCACACGAACGCGCGCACCCGCAAGGGCCCGAAGAAGACGATCGCTGGTCGGAAGAAGGCCCAGGCGAAGAAGTAGCGCCGAGGAACGAGGAGAGCGAAGGGGATCGATGGCGAAGCCCAAGGCGAAGAAGGCGCGGCGGCGGGAGAAGAAGAACGTCGTCCATGGCCAGGCCCACATCAAGTCGACGTTCAACAACACGATCGTCACCATCACGGACCTGCAAGGGAACACACTCTCGTGGGCCAGCGCCGGCAACGTGGGGTTCAAGGGCTCCCGCAAGTCCACGCCCTTCGCCGCGCAGCTCGCCGCCGAGAAGGCCGCGCGCCAGGCCCAGGAGCACGGCGTCCAGAAGGTCGACGTGTTCGTGAAGGGTCCAGGGTCGGGTCGCGAGACCGCGATCCGATCCCTCGCCGCTACGGGCCTCGAGATCTCCGTGATCCAGGACGTCACGCCGGTTCCCCACAACGGGTGCCGGCCTCGGAAGCGTCGGCGCGTCTAGCGTCCGGCGAGCCCGGCACCGAGGGGGTGTCCGGGACGCACCACGACGCGGGGAAGGAATGGTTGATCCCCCGCCGGAGGAGGAAGCAACATCGTGTTCATCGTCGCCAGACCCGAGATCTCCGAGAACGAGATCTCACCCATCCGTTCCAAGTTCACGATCGAGCCGCTCGAGCCGGGATTCGGCTACACGGTCGGCAACTCGCTCCGGCGGACGCTGCTGTCGTCGATCCCGGGAGCCGCGATCTCGTCGGTCCGTATCGACGGGGTGCTGCATGAGTTCTCGACGATCCCCAAGGTCAACGAGGACGTCACCGACATCATCTTGAACCTCAAGGAGCTCGTGCTCCGCTCGGATCTCGAAGAGCCCACCACCGCCTATCTGAAGTCCAAGGGGCCCGCCGAGGTCACGGCCGGCGATATCGCACCGCCGGCGGGCATCGAGATCCTGAACCCCGAGCTCCACGTCGCCACGCTCGGGAAAGGCGCGTCGCTCGAGATGGAGCTGACCGTCGAGCGCGGCGTCGGCTACCGGATGGCCGACAAGAACAAGAAGGCACGTGACCCGATCGGCGTGATCCCCGTGGACTCGATCTTCTCGCCCGTCCGGAAGGTGTCGTACGCCGTCGAGGACACCCGTGTCGAGCAGATGACGGACCGCGACCGGCTGATCCTCGACGTGGAGACGGATG
>JBOGVC010000121.1:0-9335 GCA_050695275.1 Actinomycetota bacterium
ACACCCGCGGAGCGGGCGTCGGGCGCGCGCTCGTCGAGGCGGTCATCGCCTGGGCCCGCGACCGCGGTTGCGGTCGCGTCGTGCTCTCCGTTACTGAGTCGAACCGGAGCGCCCGGGCCTTCTACGAAGCCTGCGGGTTCGCGGACACCGGTGAGCGGCGACCGCTCCGTGAGGGGTCCGACCTCGACGTGCTGATCCTCGCGACGACCCTCTAGGGCCGGCACGCGTCACGACGGCGGGGTCCGTCCGGGGGCGTCGGTACACTCCGCCCGATGAGCAGACGGACGGCCGCGGACATCTCGCCCGCGGCCGCCGTCCTCGGCATGTTCCTCGCGTTCGGCCTGATCGTCGCGTCGTTCTTCCCGTTCCTCTCCATCTACTTCGCCGGTCGAGGCTTCGATCCGGGCGAGATCGGCCTGTTGCTGAGCGCGATGGCGTTGGTGCGGATCATCGCGATGCCGGTGTGGGGACACGTCGCGGACACGAGGATCGGCCGGAAGCGGGCGTTGCAGCTGGGGCTCATCGGGATGGTCGTCTTCGCGATCGTCGCGTCGGTGCTGGACTCGCTCGTCGGCGTGGCGTTCGGCGTTGTCGGCATCGCGATCGCGATGGCGGCGTCGGGACCGAACATCGATGCCCTCGCGCTCGTCCAGCTCGGCGAGGAACGGATGTCCGAGTACGGACGGATCCGCGGATGGGAGAGCCTCTCGTACGCGGCCGGATGCTTCGTGTTCGGATGGCTCCTGGATATCCACGGCGTCACGCTCGCCCTCCCGCTCTACGCGGCGACGGGCGCGCTGATGCTCGTCTGGGCCACGATCGCCGTCCGGTCGGATCGTCCGAAGGAGCCCGAGCACCACGGGCGTCTGGGCGCCGTGGGCGCCGTCTTCCGAACCGCGCCGCGCTTCTGGGGCTTCCTCGTCGCGACGCTCCTCGTCTGGACCGGCTTCAACGCCGCGTGGAACTTCGTCGGCCTGAAGATCGAGGAGCCACTCTTGATCGGGGTCGGGACGGCCCTCGGCGGTATCACGGAAGTGGGGGTGATGCGTCTGTCGTCCCGACTCCACCGCAGGGTCGGTCTGCGTAAGGTCTACGCCCTCGGATGTCTGGTGTACGCGACCGGCTTCCTCCTGTGGGGACTGGTCGAGAACACGACGATCGTCTCCCTGCTCGCGGTCTTCGAGGGCGCCGGTTTCTCCCTCCTCTTCACGACCTCGATCCTCGTGGTCGGCAAGCTGCTGCCCCCGTCGCTCTACTCGAGCGGGAACTCGATCGGGGGGATGGTGGGCTTCGGGATCGCCCCGATCATCGGTGCCGGCGCGGGAGGCTTCATCTACGACCGGCTGGGATCCACGACGCTGTTCCTCGGTGCCTCGATCGTCGCCCTGCTGGGCGGCGTGGCAGCCATGGTGGCGCTCAAGACGCCGGAGCTGGACACCCCGTTGCCGGAGCCGGCGCTCCCGCCCGAGGAGGTCGCCCCCGAGCCAGGCCGGCTCTGACGCACCTGACCTGCGCGCTTTGCAGCGAGGCACTCCGTCGTGACACGATGAGCGCTCCGGAGCCCCACCGGCCGATCCCACGGCCGAACCCCAACCGGGAGGTGTGACCGATGACGAACAACTCGAACGGTTCCGACGAGCAGCCGATCGCCGGCCTCGTGGACAAGGCGAAGGAGGTCGCGGAGACCGTTGCCGAGAAGGCCGGTCCCGCGATGGACAAGGCCAAGGAAGTCGCCGGGACCGTCGCCGAGAAGGCCGGTCCGGTGGTCGACAAGGCCAAGGAGGTGGCGGGGACGGTCGTCGAGAAGGCCGGTCCGGCGATGGAGAAGGCCAAGGAGTCCGCGACCGAACTCGTCGACAAGGCGAAGGAGTTCCTCGCGACCAAGGACGACGACGCGAAATGAGGGGGATCTGCCAAGGGGGGAGCTACTGATGGTCAGCGCCTACATCCTCATCCAGACCGAGGTCGGGAAAGCTGCGCAGGTCACGCAGCAGGTCAGCGGCATCGACGGCGTCGTCGCCGTGGATCCGGTGACCGGTCCCTACGACGTCGTCGCCCGCGCGGAGGCGGACGACCTCGACGGACTGGCCAAAGGGACGGTCATGCCGATGCAGGAGCTCGACGGCATCACCCGCACCCTCACCTGCCCGGTCATCCAGCTCTGACGCGCGGGCCTCGGCCCGCGGAACGATGACGATCACGATCCGGCGCGACGCGGAGATCTCCGATGTGGACGGCGGGTGGTTCCGTGCGCGCTGGCACTTCTCGTTCGACACCTACCGCGACCCGGAGTACATGCGGTTCGGCACGCTCCGTGTGTTCAACGACGATCGGCTCGTGCCCGGGGCGATCTGGCCGATGCATCCGCACCGCGACATCGAGGGCCTCACCTACGTGGTCGAGGGCTCCTTCCGTCACCAGGACGACGTCGGCGGCGCGCCGGGACCGTTGCCCGCTGGGTCCGTGCAGCGGATGACGCTCGGCAGAGGTGCGTGGCACTCGGAGCAGAACGCGAGCGAGACCGAGCCGATGCGGTTCATCCAGATGTGGATCCTGCCGGCGGAGCTCGGGCTGGAGCCGGGCGTCGAGCAGAAGGTGTTCACCGAGGAAGACCGCACCGACCGGCTGCTCAGGGTGATCAGCCGCGATGCCGGCGACGCCGTGCGCGTTCACGGGGACGCGCACGTGTTCATCTCACGGTTGCACCCGAGCGTCGAGGTCTCCCATCCGCTCGGCGAGGGCCGCGGCGTCTACCTGTACGTGATCGACGGTGAGGCGGACGTCGTCGGCGAGCGGATGACGACCGGCGACGCGGCGGAGATCACCGACGAGCGTTCGATCCCGATCCTCGCGCACGCGGTGACCGAGCTGATCGCCGTCGACGTGGCGCTGTCCTGAGCCTTGCTTCACCCCTCGTCCGCGGGTACGGTGCGCCGGGATGCGCGTCCGGGCAACGACTCTGCTGGTCACCTCCGCTCTCGTCGCCCTTCCTTTGGCCGCGGGTCCCTCGGTCGCGTCCCCCGCACCACGGGGTGACGAGGCGTCCGGGACGTCTCTCGTCGTCGAGCCTCGCAAGCGACTTCCGGCCCTGACGGCTCCGTCGATCCCGGATGACCTGAGTCGTGCGCTCTCGCGGGGGAGCCTCTCGGAGGCGAGCTACGCGCTCGAACGCGCCAGATCCCTGTTCGACCTGGCGGGGGTCCGTGCACGGTTCGGCCAGGTGACGCGACCGCATCCCCGCTCCGCCACGCTCGTGCTGCGAGATCTCGCTCTCCGCATCGGGCAGCTCTCCGGGCGGCCGCGAGCGGCCGCCGGCCGCATCCTGGCCCGCCCCACCGATGGCGGGAGCGATCCGTTCGGCGACGGGTACACGGTGTCGGAGGAGCCGCCCGAGTGTTCTGCGGATGTCTGCGTCCACTACGTCGCCACCACGGACGACGCGCCGGACCCGGACGACCTCGACCTCAGCGGTGTGCCCGACTACGTCGAGTCCGTGGCGAGCGTGCTCGATCACGTCTGGGCCCAGGAGGTCGATGGTCTCGGCTATCGCGCCCCCAAGTCGGATGCGACATCGGACAACGACGGAGGGAGCGGGCTCCTCGACGTCTACCTGGCGGACATCGGCGTCGGCGGCCTCTACGGGTACTGCGCCAGCGACGACCCGCACCTCGAGCCCCCGCCGTACGACTTCTGGGACATGTCGGCGTATTGCGTCCTCGACGACGACTACGACGTCTCGCAGTTCGGGTACCCGAACCCGATGAAGCCGCTCAAGGTGACGGCTGCCCACGAGTTCTTCCACGCCGTGCAGTTCGCCTACGACATCGGCGAGGACGGGTGGTTGATGGAGTCCACCGCCACCTGGATGGAGGAGCACGTCTACGACGCGATCGACGACAACCGTCAGTACCTCGCGAGCAGTCCGCTGGCGCAGCCGCTGATCCCCCTCGATCGGACCTCGGGGTTCCGTGTATACGGCACGTGGATCTTCTGGCAGTTCCTCACCGAGTACTTCGGAGGGGCGGTGCCCGATGCGAGCATCGTTCGCGCGGTCTGGAGACGAGCGGACGGCAGCGAAGCGGGCCCGGACATGTATTCGACGCAGGCGCTCGCCGCCGCGGTCGGGGCTCGGACGATCGACGGGACGGACTGGCGCTTCCGATGGGCCTTCGCGGACTTCGGGGTCTGGAACGCCCGCCCGGCGACGTTCTACGAGGAGGGGAGCGCCTACCCGACGGCACACGTCAGCAGATCCGTGACGCTCACGAGGGCCGCGCCGTCGATGGGCTCGACGGCGAAGCTCGACCACCTCACGAACCGCTTCGTGGTGGCGCGCCCGGGCTCTACCTTGAGGGCGGATGCCAGGCTGCGCGTCACCGTGAACGGTCCTCCGTACAGGACGGGGCCGGAGGCGAGCGTCGTCGTGATCCGGAGATCCGGCGCCGCCACCTTCAAGGTCGTCGTGTTGGACAGCGCCGGGGACGGCACGGTCACGGTGCCCTTCGGTACCACCGTGTCGAGGGTCGTCGTCATCACGACGAATGCCAGTACGCGCTACCGCGATTGCTACCAGGGCATCACCCCGTTCGCCTGCTTCGGCGGCGTCCCGCTCGACCAGAACCGGACCTACTCGTTCCAGGCCGCGGTCGTCTGAGGCGTCAGTCGTCGGTCGCGGTCACCGGGAACGGGAGGGCGATCGGGTCGTAGGACGGCGAACGGCCCTCGTCGTCGAAGCGATCCATGCTCCAGCCGGTGACGTCCGTGACCTCCGTCGTGCCCGCGAGCGCCAGGTCCGCCCCGATCTTGGCCACGCCCGGTCCCCACATCATCCCGTGCCCGACGGCGGTGGCGACCGTGACACCGGGGATCTCGTCGCCGGCTCGCGTGGAGACGGGTCCCACGATCGGGAGGTGGTCCGGGCAGTACTCGATCGTCGCCGCCCACGCCTTGCGGATCCCGAGGCCTTTCGCGGTCGGAACGAATCGATGCATCCTCTCCTCCATCGCGTGCAGGTACGGCCAGTCGACCTCACGCGCCTTCCCGGGCGCCTCGTCCGGGTTGGACATCCCGAACAGGAGACCGCCTTCCTCGAGCCGCCAGTACAGGCCGATCGCGTTCTCGAAGACCATCGTCTGCCGCTCCACGTCGAAGGCCTCGTGCGGCTCCGTCACCGCCACCTGGTGCCGGACCGCGCCCACGAAGAAGCGCGCGTCCACGAGCGCGCCGACCTCCCGGAGCTTCGGACCGCCCGTGAGGAGGACCCGCTCCGTCGCGATCGTGCCCTCGGGCGTCTCGACGCCCGTCACCGCTCCGTCGGAGCCTGTGCGGATCCCGAGGAACGACGTCCGTTCGCGCAGCTCGACGCCGGCTCGCTGCATCGCGATCGAGTACGCGCGCACGTTCCTGGGCGGGTCGACGCACCCGTCGCCCGGTGCGTACGTCCCGCCACGGAACGTCGTCGGATCGAGCGTGGGATTCAGTCGCGCGGCCTCGGTGGCATCGACGTACCGGACGTCGCCGAGTCCTGCCGCGCGCTGCATCTCCACGCGGGCGATGGCCTCGCGCTCCTGTGCTTCATCCGTCGCGAGGATCAGGTAGCCCAGCTCACGGAAGCCGCTGTCGGTCCCGTACCGCTCCCGCTGCGATCGGTAGAAGTCGATCGACCACATCCCGAGGGCCACCGTCTCGGGCGTGCCGCCCTGCGCGCGCACGATGCCCGCCGCGCGCGAGGACGCGCCCTGACCGGCCTCGCCCTTCTCGAGGACGACGACGTGTTCCGCGCCGTGCTCCGTCGCGAAGACCGACGCCCATCCGCCGATCGTGCCCGCCCCCACGACGACGAGGTCGGCGCTGTCCCGGTTCGGCATCGGATCCTTCCGCTCGAAGAGGCCGAAGTCTAGCGATGCGTACAGTGGTTCCGATGCAGCCGGAAACGGATACACGCCCCTCGGAGACACCGGTTCCCCCGGCGCCGGCCGCCACCAGGACGCTCACCGAAGAGGTCCTCGTCGTGTTGTCGCTCTCCGTGCTCTCGCGGGCGGCGTACGCGATCCTGTCGCTCCTCGAGGCGCCGATCGCGGGGGTGGTGGTGTTCGCCGCGAACTCGTCGAACGCGTTGACCCGGCAACTCCTCGGGTTCGTGTTCGGGCTCGCTCCCGCGCTCCTCGTGGTGCACCTCGTACGGCGGAGCGGCGAAGGCCTCGTCGGCATCGGCCTGCGCGCCGATCAGCGCAACCGCGACATCGCCCGGGGAGCTCTCGTGTTCGTGGTCGTCGGGATCGCAGGGATCGGCGTCTATCTCGCCGCGGTGGAGCTCGGCGTGAACCGGTTCGTCGTTCCGACCCCGCCCCTCGGCCACTGGTGGACGATCCCCGCGCTCGTCCTCAACGCGGTCGAAGCGGGGGTCGTCGAAGAGGTGATCGTCCTCGGGTACCTCATCACGAGGCTGCAGCAGCTGTCGTGGCCCGCCACGGTGGCGGTGGGAGCGAGCGCGCTGCTCCGGGGCTCGTACCACCTCTATCAGGGCTGGGGCGGATTCCTCGGGAACGTGGCGATGGGGGCGGTGTTCGGCTACCTGTTCCTCCGGTGGGGGAGGCGCACCTGGCCGTTCGTGGTCGCGCACGTGCTCCTCGACGTCGGCGCCGGCGTTGGCTTCATCCTGTTCCGCGATCGGCTCCCTGGCTTCTGAGTCGGGGCAGGAACGCCTCATGCGACCGGACTACGATCGACCCGTGAGACTCCGCCCGCTGGTGCTCGCCGGTTCTCTGGTGAGTGTGATGGACCCTGAGGGTTGGCACGTCGACAAGGCCTTGCAAGCTCAGTGTCCGTGAAGGTCCTCGCCGTGCTCTCGACGGCCGCCGGGGTTGTGCTCACCGTCGTGGCGGTGGCGTTCCGATGGCCGGACTTCGTCCCGGCAGCGATGTTCCTGATCGCCATCGGGTTGGTCTGGCTGGGTATCCGTCTGTGGACGAGGACTGCTCGAATAGGCTGAGATCATGCCCAGAGATTGGCGGCACAAGAACCAGACAGTGACTCGGTTCGCGGACTGGCTGGACCGCCAAGGTCACGCGGGACGGCTCCCACGGTTCCTCGCGGACAGGGTGTGTTGGTGGCTCGATGACCGGTACGGTGCGCCGCCGGGCCGGAACCCGCGACCCTCCGATCGAGGATCCCATCGCCCCTCAAACTGAGACACCACCCGGTGGTGAGCACGATGTGGTAAGATTCATTCTTCGGATATCCGAATCAAGACCGATCCCCCGGCCAGCGCGCCGGGGTTTCGTGTTTCTGGGGTCCTCCTACCTCCAGCCCGGGAACCACAGGATCAGCTCGTAGCGTGTGTCCGAGACCACGCCCCAGCTGAGCACCGGCCAGAACCAGACGAACAGGCCCACCGCGGCCAGGACGACGGTCCACGCGATCGGCCGGTACGGGTGCCAGACGGAGACCGCGGGTCGGCCCGTCGCGAGATCCGTCGCGACCGCTCCGTCGGGCTCGCGCAGGACGAGCCTCGCGTCGGAGAGGTCGCGCACCATGTACACCATCCCCAGGACGAGGAACGGTGTGAACGGCGCGACGTAGAAGAAGAACTGCGGGCGTGATGCCAGGAACCACGGCAGGTACTGCAGGAGGACCGCCATCAGGAGGAACCCCGGGACCCAATCGCGCTTGCGCCACCAGGCCCAGGCGAGGTAGGGCAGCGCCCAGATGCTCCCCCAGAAGATGACCGGATTGCCGATCGCCGTGAGTTGGCGGATCGACGGCCCGACGTCCTCCCAGGTGATCGAGAGCGGCCGCTTCATGATCAGCCACGTCCACGGTCGCGAGTAGCCGTAGTGCGTCGGTGTCATCGCGCCCGTGTCCGGATCGAGCGCGGTCTCCTTCAGATCTACCAGGTGGTACCGCGCCACGCGGATCTGCTGCTCGACCAGTTCCCCGACCTTCCAGTCGAAGTGGTGCAGCCACGGCAGGTACATCGCCACGTAGACGAGGAAGGGGAGAAGCACGAAGGCGACGACGAGGGCGAAGCTCTCCTGGAACAGCGCCCGCGCGAACGCTCCTCCGTGGCTGGTGTCGCCGCGGTGGCGTCTCGACGTCTCCCAGATCAACGAGATCACGATCGCGGCGATCATCCCGAGCCCGCCGGACCACTTCACCGCGACGGCCGCCCCGAACGCGATCCCGGCCGCGTATCGCCAAGGCCTCCACAGGGGCGACGGGACGCGAGCTCGGTGCTCCGGCGGCGCCCGGGGGGTCCGCACATCGATCCAGCGCCGGTCCAAGACCAGGCAGAGGAAGCCCGCGACGGTCCAGAGCTGCAGGTGGGCGTCCAGCAGCGCCAGCCGTGACAGCACGACGCTGAGGTGCTCGATCGCGAGCAGCAGCCCCGCGAGGAACGTCCACAGCGGTCGTCCGAACAGGAGCTGCGCGATCAGGGCGAGGCCGGTCACCGCCAGCGTGCCCGCGACCGCCGATCCGATCCGCCACCCGAACGGGTCCATCCCGAAGGCCTTGATCCCGAGCGCGATCGTCCACTTCCCGAGCGGCGGATGGACGAACGAGCCGACGTCCCATTCCTGCTCGCGGAACGCGCGCTCGTTGGGCGACTCGATCCTGCAGACCTCGTCGGAGCCGCCGACGAAGATGCACGCCGCCTTCGCGTAGTAGTTCTCGTCGAAGACCAACGACGGGGGGTTCGAGAGCCCCCACATCCGGACCACCGCGGCGATCGCGGTGACGGCGAGGATCGCGACCCACGGACGGTTCACACGCCGGAGCAACGGTGCGTCATCGCGATCGGCCACGCGGGGCAGCGTACTCAGGGGTGTCGCATCGTCGGTCTTCAGCGGGGCCGGTCCTTGAGGCGGAAGACGAACTGCAGACCTTGGAAGGTCTCGGTGATCGAGGCGCTCTTGTTGTCGACGAGCCCTGCGTCGAGCCCGATCCGCTGGACCGTGTCGAAGTCGAGGTCGGTCGTGAGCGTCGCGGCCTTCTTCGGCCACGCGACCCAGAGCCGCCCGGCGGGGTCGAGGCCGGCGGCGAGCGACGCGAACCGGGACCGGAGGTGTCGCTCCTCGGTCACGAAGAGGAGGGCGACGTCCATCCCGGAGCCGGGGCGCCGGAGGCGTTGGACGCCGGTCGGCAGGGTCCCGAGGGCGGTGTCGAAGCCGTCGGGCGCGCCGGCCACGTACACCTTCGCGCCCTCTCGAACGCCGAGCTTCTTGGGCAGCGGCGTTCCCGAGTAGTCCTTGTGTGGCTCGGCCATCCGGCCCATGGTAGGCGGAGGCGGACGTGGGACCATCCCCACATGGTTGGCGCGGCATGAGCGGTGTCCT
>JBOGVC010000122.1:0-14815 GCA_050695275.1 Actinomycetota bacterium
AGCCCCAGCTCCTGCTTCGTCATGTGCTCCCGTCGGCGGAGCTTGCGCCACAGGTCGTAGCGGATGAAACGCAGGGACCGGGGGCGGAGGTCGGGCACCTGGATCAGGTCCGAGAGGATCCAGTAGCCGTCGAGCTCCAGGAGCGGGATCAGGTTCAGGAAGATCACGACGTAGTTGAGCAGCGCGAACTTGTAGAGCAGGTCGGCGAGCGGCCCGCCGGGGAACAGGAAGACGGCGAGCCCGGCGACGCCCGCGATCACGAGCTCGGTGAACGGTCCGGCCGAGGACTGCAGGATCCGCTGCCGACGGTCGAGCATCAGGCTGTCCGTCGCCTCTACGAAGAACGCCGGCGCGCCGAAATAGATCCTGAAGCCGGCGCTCTTCACCTTCCGGTCGTAGCGCGAGATCACGACGGCGTGTCCGAGCTCGTGCATGAACGTCAGGAAGAACGCGAGGGCGAGCAGGACCCCCGATTCGACGGCCGCGTTCGACTCGCCGAGCTTGAAGTGCCGTGCGCTTGCGACGTCCAGGAACGCGATCAACCCGGCGATCGCGACCAGGCCCGAGACGAGGGCGACGGGCCACCAGAAGAACGGTCGCAGCATGTACCGGTAGCAGAAGCGGACGAGCCGGTCGGCGCCTTTCCAGTCGATCGAGAGGGTCTTGCCGAACCGCTTCAGCTTCTTGCGACCCGGAGACGATGGGTCCAGCCTGTCGACGATCAGCTCGTCGGTCGGGATCGGGGCTGGATCGAGGAACCCACCGGAGTACAACGCGAGGACGAGGTCGGTGACCGGTTCGGCGTCGAGCCCTCCGCCCGCTTCCATCCGCTCCACGACGAGCTCGCCGACGGTCCTCGAGCCGTCCATCTTGGGGAGCATCTCGGCCTCCCACACCTCGAGGCGGTAGTGAAGCTCCCGGTCGTCTCGCGCGAGCATCGCGTAGTCGTTGCCCCATCGGAGCCGGAAGATCTTCACTTCGCACCCGTCCCGCATCCGGGGGCGTTGGTCGGCGATCTCCAGCGACTCGGTCAGGCGCGAGTAGACGTTCGCCTGCACCGCCGGAGGCTCCGCGAGCGCCCGCTCGAGTGCCGTGGCGAGGATCGGCGGGGTCGGCTCCGCCAGCCGAGCGGTCACGATCCCTCGCAGGTCGATGGTTCGCGTCGCCCGGATCCGACGCTGCCGGACGGTGTCCACGGCGATGATCAGGCCGACAGCGAGGAGCACGAACAGGATGATCGTCGGCATCGGGTCCTTCCGGCCGGCCGCGTGCCGGTCGGCGGCATCCTGCCTCGCGCGGCGCCGAGACGCAACGTTGTTAGCCTCGCCGTATGCGGATCGACGTGTTCACGATCTTCCCCGCGATCCTCGAAGCGCCTCTGCGGGAGAGCCTCCTGGGCCGCGCGATCGCGGAGGAGCTGCTCGAGGTGCGGGTCCACGATCTTCGGACCTGGTCGACCGATCGCCACCGGAGCGTGGACGACGAGGCGTACGGAGGAGGCCCCGGGATGGTCCTGAAGCCGGAGCCGATCTTCGCCGCCGTGGAATCCCTCGACCCCGATCGCGGTCGGGTGTTGCTGCTCTCGCCGGCCGGCCGACGTCTGGAGCAGTCACTCGTACGAGAGCTCTCGGGGGAAGAGCACCTGACCCTGGTGTGCGGTCGTTACGAAGGGGTGGATGAGCGCGTCGTCGAGGGCCTTCCCGCCGAGGAGCTCTCGATCGGCGACTACGTGCTCGCCGGGGGCGAGGTCCCGGCGTTGGTGGTGATCGAAGCCGTCACACGCCTGATCCCCGGTGTGATCGGCAAGGAGGAGTCGCACGAGCGGGACTCGTTCGCGGAGCCGGGGATGCTCGACCACCCCCACTACACACGTCCTGCGGAGTTCCGAGGGATGGCGGTGCCCGAGGTCCTCCGCTCTGGCGACCACGGCGCCGTGGAACGGTGGCGCCGGGAGGCCGCACGGGAGAAGACGGTTCGCAACCGCCCCGACCTGGCGGGGTAGCTCGTTCGTAGGACGGAAGCGCCAGCGGGTTACGGGTTTCGCGGGCGGGAGAGAGGTCGCTGGTATCCTTGCTCGCCCGCCATGAACACCACCGATCTCGTCGAGCAGTCGTACCTGCGCAAGGGGCTTCCTCAGTTCCGACCGGGTGACACCGTCAAGGTCCATGCCCGCGTCGTCGAAGGCAATCGGGAGCGCGTGCAGGTCTTCCAGGGCGTGGTGATCCGGCGCTCGGGCGGCGGGCTCCGCGAGACGTTCACCGTTCGCAAGATCTCCTTCGGCGTGGGTGTCGAGCGCACGTTCCCCCTCCACTCCCCGTCGATCGCCAAGCTCGAGGTTGTCCAGCACGGGCACGTGCGTCGGGCGAAGCTCTATTACCTCCGCGATCTGCGCGGGAAGAAGGCCCGGATCAAGGAGCGCAGGATCGACGAGGCCAAGCTCGCCGCGATGGAGGCGATGCGGGCCGAGGAGGAGGCGATGGGTGCCGCCGAGGAGGGCTCCATGGAGGCCCTAGAGGAGGCCGAGTCCGTTGCCGAGCTCGAGCCGGCGGCGGAGGGCGAGGCTCTCGCGGACGAGGCGGAGCCCACCACAGAGGAGGCGGCCGAGGTCGGGGCCGCGTCCGAGGACGGAGCCGACCCATCCGCCGACGAGGCGGGGGAGCGGGCCGAGGCCTGAGGGAGTGACCGACACGCGGGATCCGGCCGAGCTGGCCGACCCGGCGCCGTCCGCCGCACAGGTCCCTGACGGCAGGGCGAGCACCTCCGAACGGCGCGGTCGGGCCGGTCGCCACCGACACGAGCCGCAGAACGTCACCGATTCCCTCCGTGAGCTGGTCCCCCTGGTCCTGTCGGCGCTCCTGCTCGCGATCGTGATCAAGAGCTTCCTGATCCAGGCGTTCTTCATCCCCTCCAGCTCGATGGAGCCCACGCTGCGACCGGGCGATCGGATCCTCGTCTGCCGGGTGTGCACGCTGTTCTCGGATGTGACCTACGGCGACGTGATCGTGTTCTCCGACCCCGATCCCGCCCCGCACGAGGCCCGGGGGATCGTGGGGGGCTTCGTCCATTGGTTGGGGGAGGGGATCGGCGTCGCGAGACCCGAGGACGACGACTTCATCAAGCGGGTGGTCGCCCTGGAGGGGGACACCTGGGAGATGCGGCGCGGCCTGTTGTTCGTCAACGGCGAGCGGATCCAGGAGCCCTACGTGGCCGTGGAACAGGATCGTCGCGACTTCGGCCCGGAGACGGTTCCGGATGGCATGCTGTTCGTGCTGGGCGACAACCGGCTGCATTCGGGCGACTCGAGGTTCCCCCCGCCCGGAGGGCTCGGCTACATCCCGGAGGAGAAGGTGATCGGTGAGGCGTTCGTGATCGCGTGGCCCTTTGGCAGGATCGGAGGGATCGACTGACCGCCGACCTCGTCCGGTACGAGCGCGCGCTGCGGGAACAGGGGTTCTCCCGGGTCGCGGGCGCCGACGAGGCCGGCCGCGGCGCGCTGGCGGGGCCGCTGGTGGCTGCCGCCGTGGTGCTCCCCGACGGGTTCGACCCCGAGGGGATCGACGACTCGAAGGTCCTCACGCGGAACCAACGGGAAGCCGCCTACGAACGGATCGTCGCCGTCGCGGCGTTCGCGGTCGCGAAGGCCGAGCCCGGGGTGATCGACAGCCGCGGTCTCCATCGTTCGAACGTGGCGCTCCTGCGACGATGCGTCCGCGCGCTCGACCCGCCGCCCGAGTACGCGCTCACCGACGGGTTCCCGGTGCCCAAGATGCCGTGCCCCTCGCTCGCCATGAAGAAGGGTGATGCTGTGGCCGTCTCGGTCGCGGCGGCCTCGATCGTCGCGAAGGTGACCCGGGATCGGATCATGGTGCGCATGCACCGGCGCTACCCGGCGTTCGGCTTCGATCACAACGTCGGCTACGGCACGCCGGAGCACCTCGAGGTCCTCGATCGTCTCGGGCCCACGCCGATCCACCGGCTGTCGTTCGCCTGCGTCGGACAACCGCTGCTCCCCGGGATGGATCGGTCGGTCGGCCTCCCGACGTGGGGAGTGCCCTCGCATGAGAGCATGACCCCATGAACGAGGACGACATCGAGCGCTTCGAGGAGGAGCGGGAACTCGAGCTCTACCGTGAGTACCGCGACGTCCTCCCGATGTTCGCGTTCGTGATCGAGACGGAGCGGCGCTTCTATCTGGCGAACAAGGTGGATCTCGAGCACCTCGACGGCGGGTGGGTGCGCCTCGAGCTGAGCGACGCATGGGTCTGGGACATGTTCCGCCCGGCCCGGTTCGTTTCGTCCGTGCGTGTGGTCACCCGGCACGACGTCAACGTCGAGGAGCTCCGGCAGGACGCCACCACGATCCCCGACGCGCCCGACGTCTGATGCCTTCCCCGGAGGCGTTCGCGGCCTTCGCGGTGGCATCGCTCGCCTTGTTGATCGTCCCCGGCCCGTCCGTCCTCTACATCGTCACGCGCTCGGTGGACCAGGGGAAGGCGGCGGGATTGGTGTCGGTCCTGGGCATCCACACAGGCTCGATCGTGCACGTCGCGGCGGCCGCGCTCGGGTTGTCCGCGATCTTGGCATCGTCGGCCCTCGCGTTCGGGATCGTGAAGTACGCGGGCGCCGCGTACCTGATCTGGCTCGGGATCAAGACGATCCGCGATCGGGGGGAGGAGCGGGTCGAGCCGGGGGGACGCGAGCACTCCCTGGCTCGGATCTACGCGCAGGGAGTGGTGGTGAACGTCCTGAATCCGAAGACGGCGTTGTTCTTCCTCGCGTTCCTGCCGCAGTTCATGGACGTGTCGAGGGGTTCCGTGCCGCTGCAGGCGGTGATCCTGGGCGCCACGTTCATCCTGCTCGGGTTCATCTCGGACGGGACGTACGCGCTGGTCTCGGCCCGCGTCTCGCGCGCGATCAGGTCACGACGGAGCGTCCGACCGGCGCGACGATGGCTCCCCGGTCTGACCCTGATCGGGCTGGGCGTCGCGTCAGCGCTCACGGGCCGCCGCCACGCCGTCACGTAGACCTGTCGGCAGCCCGAGCTACCGTCGCGGCGTGGCGACGGGATCCATCGGGGCGAGGGGAGAGGACGCGGCCGCCGATGCATACCGTCGACGCGGCTACCGGATCGTGGCGCGCAACTGGAGCTGTCGGATCGGCGAGCTGGATCTGGTCGCGGAGCGGCGAGGGGTGCTCGTCTTCTGCGAGGTGAAGTCCCGCCGCGGTGGCGCGGTGGGGGCCGGCTACGAGGCGGTCACGTGGCGCAAGCAGACGAAGCTCCGGTCGCTGGCGGAGGCCTTCCTCCAGGCCACCGGCTCCCGGCCGCACGCGATCCGCTTCGACGTGGCGAGCGTGGCCGTTCGAGGGGAGCGTTCAGCCGTGGAGGTCTTCGAGGATGCCTTCTGAGGCGGCCGTGAGTGTCCCGATCACGCGGTCGATGTCCTCGCCGGTCGACAGGTAGTTGATCACCCCGGCTCGGAGCCAGGTCCGGCCACGGAGCGTCGTCGTCGAGAGCCAGCCGGCACCGGACACCTCGAGCGCGCGTTGGAGCTGCTTCTGGAGCTCATCCGTCCCGGCGTCGTCCAGGTCGGGCGACGCGAGCCGCAGACACACCACGGCGAGCTCGGGCTCGATCACCTCGAAGCCGACCTCCCGCGCTCGGCCGGCGAGATGCTGCGCCAGGTCGACGTTGCGCTCGATCAGCTGCGCGAAGCCGTCGGACCCGAGGTGCTTCCACGAGAGCCAGAGCTTGAGCGCTCGGAACGGGCGGGTGCCCTCCAGCGAGTACTGGTACCAGTGCAGCGGCTGCTCCTCGGGGCCCCAGACCGCGTAGTACTCGGGCTCGCGGTGGAACGTCCGGAGGAGGTCCCCGCGCCGCTGGACGAGGAGCCCGCCGAGGTCGTAGGGCTGGAACAGCCACTTGTGGGGATCGACGGTGAGCGAGTCGGCTCGCTCCAGACCGGGGAGCTTGCGCGCTTCGCGCGGCGAGAGACGGGCGGCGGCGCCGTACGCGGCATCGACGTGCAGCCACAGGTTCTCCCGTTGGGCGAGATCCGCGAGGGCCGGAACGTCGTCGATCGAGCCGGTGTTGGTCGATCCGGCGACGGCGCAGATCGCGAGCGGCTTCAGACCGGCGGCGCGGTCCTCAGCGATCGCGTCGGAGACTGCGGTTGCCTGCAGCCGGAAGTCGTCGTCGGACGGGATGATCCGGAGCGTGCCCTCCGGGAAGCCGAGCAGATCCACGGCCCGCTCGATCGAGAAGTGGGTCTGGTCGGAGGCGTAGACGCGGATCCCTTCCAGCGCGGCGCCGCGGGGAAGGGATCCGAGGAGCGTCCCGAGGTGCACGTCCCGGGCGACCGTGAGCGCCATGATGTTCGCCATCACGCCGCCGCTCGTGAGGACTCCCCAGGCGTCGTCGCCGAAGCCGCAGACGTCGCAGAGCCATCGGACGACCTCTTCCTCCACGAACGGGCCCGCCATGCCGGCGAGCCAGAGGTCGATGCCTTGGTTGAGCCAGCGAGAAAGCGTCTCGCCCGCGATCGCCATCGGGAGCGGGGGTGGGGTGAAGTAGCTGTTCGAGCCGGGATGCTGCGCCGCGAACGCGAACGGCGCGAGCCGCTCGCGGAACTCGGTGAAGACCTCGTCCGAGGTGGAGCCGTTCGCGGGCGCGGGACCGGGCCGTCCCCGTTCGCCGAAGAACGTGCGCCGCATCTCCGGGTACAGGTCGGGGGCGGTGGGGCGATCCGCAGCGGGTCCGTAGAGCCAGTCGAGCGCCTCGTTCCAGGTCCGTTGGCCGAGTCGCTCGAGCGCGGCCCGCGATCGTGCGGGATCACGGACGTCGATCAGCTCGCGCTCCGGGTGGTCGAGGGGCTCGGGCATCGGCCGGATGCTAGCGCGAGGACTCGGCGCGACCGACCCGTGTCGGTGGTCAGGGGTATCGTCCGGCGCCCATGTACGGGCGGGTCCTTGGGGTGGCGGTGCTCGGCGTCGGGGGACACCTCGTGACCGTGGAGGCGCACGTCGGCCGCGGTCTTCCCGCGCTCATCGTGACGGGCCTTCCCGGCGCCGGGGTGCAGGACGCCCGGGAACGGGTCCGCCCCGCCGTCGAGGGTGCCAAGCTCGAGTGGCCCTTGCGGCGCGTCGTCGTGAACCTCGCGCCGGCGAACGTCCGCAAAGAGGGGCCCGGACTCGATCTCCCGCTCGTGATGAGCGTGCTCGCGGCGACGCGTCAGATCCCCCACGACCGGCTCCGTGCGTTGGCGTTCGCGGGCGAGGTCTCTCTGAAGGGCGAGCTGCTGTCCACGCCCGGCATCCTCACCGTCGCGATCGCGGCCGCGCGGGCGGGGCTCGACGGGATCGTGGTGCCGGGCGCGAACGCGGTCGAGGCCGCGCAGGTCGAGGGGCTCCGCGTCATCGGCGCGCACACCCTGTCGGACGCCGTGGGGTTCCTCCGCGGCACGTGGTCGGCGCCCGAGGTGGCCGAGGCCGCGGACGATGCGCCGGACGCGGCGACCGTCGACCTCTCCGAGGTGCGCGGTCAGACGCAGGCGCGCCGGGCCCTGGAGGTCGCGGCAGCCGGCGGTCACAACCTGCTGATGGTGGGGTCGCCGGGCGCCGGGAAGACGATGCTGGCACGGCGGCTGCCGACGATCCTGCCGGAGCTGTCGCGGGAGGAATCCCTGGAGGCGACCCAGCTGCATTCGGTCGCGGGGCTCCTGGGCGCGTCCCGTGGACTCTTGCGCGCCCGGCCGTTCCGGGCCCCGCATCATTCGGTCTCCACGGTGGGGTTGCTCGGGGGAGGCAGCATGTACGTGCGTCCCGGCGAGGTGAGTCTCGCGCATCACGGCGTCCTATTCCTCGACGAGCTCACCGAATTCCGCCGCGACGCCGTCGAGGGCCTCCGACAGCCGCTGGAGGACGGCCGTGTCGTGATCACCCGAGCGGTCGGCTCGGTGGAGTTCCCGGCCCAGTTCACGCTCGTCGCCGCCGCGAACCCATGCCCGTGCGGCTTCGACGGCGACGGCGTACGGCGATGCGTCTGCCGACCGGATCGTGTCCAGCTCTACCGGAACAAGCTCTCGGGCCCGCTGCTCGATCGGATCGACATCCGGCTCCGCATCCCCCGGCTGACCAAGGAGGAGTTGCTCGGCTCATCGGCGGGGGAGACCTCGGAGGTCGCACGCGCGCGTGTCGTGGAGGCTCGGGATCGCCAGCGTCGCCGATGGACCGCTCTCGGCGTGTCGTGCAACGCGCACCTCCCGGGACCCGTCGCACGCAGGACCTGCTCGTTGTCGTCCGGCGCCGAGGCGCTCCTCACGAGAGCGGTGGAGATGCTCGCCCTGACGGGTCGAGGCTTCGATCGGGCGATCAAGGTCGGTCGGACGGTCGCCGACCTGACCGGGTCGGAGCGCATCGAGGCCGAGCATCTGGCCGAGGCGCTGTCCTACCGCACCGGGTTCGGGACGGAGGAGCTGGCGCGTGCCGTCTGATCCGCAGAGCCCGCCGCCTCGCGGCTGGCCGCCCGGGTTCGGAGCGGGCCGCGTCGAACGACGGGCGATCATCGCGCTCTCCGAGCTCCGCAGCCTCCGGCCGCTCGCCCTCCATGCGGACGCATGGGAGCGCGGCACGGCGGCGGGATGCCTCGAGTCCGTGCGCTCCGGCAGGCTCGGGAGCGACGGCGACCGCGAGTGGCTCCTCCGTGTCGACCCTGACGTGACCGCCGCGCGCGTGGCGGATGCCGGGGCCCGGTTCATCACTCCTGCCGATCCCGAGTACGACCATCGGCTCCTCGACCTCTCGGACCCGCCGGCGGGTCTGTTCTTGCGGGGGCGGTCGATGATGGACCTTCCCGACCGGGTCGCGATCGTCGGCTCGAGGAAGTGCTCGGATCTCGGCCGTTCCGTCGCGGAGGACCTCGGGCGAGCCGTCGTGTCGGCGGGGCTCGCCGTCGTCTCCGGCGCGGCGCACGGGATCGATGCCGCCGCTCATCGCGGGGCGCTCCAGGCGGGAGGTCGGACGGTCGCTGTCCTGGGCTCGGGCATCGACGTCGCCTATCCCGCGAGCAGCCGGGAGCTCCTCGGCACCATCGCACGAAGCGGCACGATCGTGAGCGAGTACCCGCCCGGCGTCCCGGCCGGTCCCCGGCACTTCCCGGCGCGGAACCGGATCGTGGTCGCGCTCGCCAGAGCCCTGGTGGTCGTGGAGGGCGAGGCGAGGAGCGGGTCGCGGATCTCCGTCGATCACGCGCTCGAATTGGGACGGGACATCTTCGCCGTGCCGGGTCCCGTCACCAGTCCCCTCGCGGAGACCCCGCTCGAGATGATCCGGGACGGCGCCACGCTGATCCGTGGCGCCGACGACCTCCTGGACGATCTGGGTGTCGATCGGGAGGTGCCGCCCCCCGCGCCACCTAACCTCGATAGCTCCGAGGAACGCGTCTGGAACGCGCTCGCCGGCCGCTTGCTGGCCGACGCGGTCGCTCGCCGGGCCGGCATGTCCGTGCCGGATGTCGTGACCACCCTCGTCCGGCTCGAGCTCCGAGGCTTGGTGATGAGCGCCGGCGGCCGGTTCGAGCGCCGTCATCGACCCACCGTGCAGGTCGGGGGCGGGGAACCGCCGCCCCCATGACGGTGGGGCCGCCGACCGACACCGGGTGACAGCCGCACCCCCCGTGTGGGGGCTTGCGTCGACCCGTTCCGGTTGATAGACAGGGCAGACCGACCGGGAGCGTGCATGCCCCAGGGACTTCCCCCAACCGAGCTCGAGCTGCTGCGCGACTTCGAGGACCATCTGGCCCTCGAGCGTCGCCTGTCGCCGAACACGATCGCGGCCTATCGAGGCGACCTCGAGCAGCTCGCGACGTTCCTCGCTCGGAACCGCAGCTCCCTGGGAGACGCCCCGTACCCGATCCTGCGCCGGTTCCTCGCCCAGCAACACACGCTCGGCTACGCTCGGGCGACGATCGCGCGCCGCGTGGGGGCCATCAAGACGTTCTACCGGTGGGCGGTCTCGGGGGAGCGCATCCAAGCCGATCCGTCCCTGCTCCTCGGCCGCCCGAAGGTCGTGAATCGCCTTCCGACCGTCCTCCGACCGAACGAGGCCGAGGTGCTCGCGGAGGCGCCACCGGTCGGAGGGGACGGGGATCCGCTGGAGCACGCGGTCGCCCTCCGGGACCGGGCCGCTCTGGAGCTCCTCTACGGGTCCGGCCTCCGTGTGGGGGAGGTCGCGAGCCTCACCGTCGACCGGATCGATGTCCGGCGAGGCCGCGTGCTTGTGCTGGGGAAGGGCTCGAAGGAGCGAGACGTCCCCATCTCCGAATATGCGGCCGACGCCATGCGCGACTATCTGGAGGCCGGACGGCCCCAGATGGCTTCCGAGGGATCGCGTCAGCTCTTCTTCAATCGGCGTCGGAAACCCTTCAGTGAGCGCGACATCCGTTCGATGGTTGAACGGTATGGCGCTACCCTGCTGCCCGGAAGGCGTGTCACCCCACACACGCTCCGGCACTCGTTCGCCACCCATCTCCTGGAAGGAGGGGCCGACATCAGAGCCGTGCAGGAACTGCTCGGGCACGCGAGCGTCGCGACGACGCAGCGCTACACGCACGTCTCGCGTCGCCGGCTCTTCGATGCCTACGAGCGCGCGCACCCGAGGGCCTGAGATGGCGACCGCGAAGAAGGTGGCTACGAAGCCGGCGGCCCGTGCCCGGAAGGCTCCCGTCAAGAACGCGCGGGCCAAGACGGTCACGATCCCCGCAGCTGTCGACGACGAGTTGGCGATGCGATGGGACGTCTTCAAGCGGACGGCCGACGGAGACGCCAGGGAGAAGCTGATCCTGCACTACGCGCCGCTCGTGAAGTACGTCGCGAGCCGTGTCGCGAGCGGGCTGCCCTCCAGCGTCGACCAGCACGACCTCGTGAGCTACGGGATGTTCGGGCTGATCGACGCCCTCGAGAAGTTCGAACCCGGCCGGGGCAACAAGTTCGAGACGTACGCGATCCCACGGATCAAGGGCGCGATCATCGACGAGCTCCGCGCGATGGACTGGGTTCCGCGGTCCGTCCGTTTCAAGGCCCGGGAGCTGGAGAAGGCACAGGCGGATCTCGAGGCCATGTTGAAACGGCAGCCGACCGAAGAGGAGCTGGCCGATCGGCTCGGCATGAATCGTCGCGAGCTCCACGAGATGGTGTCGCAGATCTCCTTCGTCTCCGTGCTCGCTCTTGACGAGGTCGTGAGCGCCGGCAGCGACCGCGGAGAGTCGGTCACGCTGATCGACACGCTCGCCGACAAGGGGATCGATCCGACGTGGGGAGTGGAGAGCCAGGAGACACGGGGGATGCTGGCCGCGGCGATCAACTCGCTGTCTGAGCGCGAGAAGATCGTTGTCACGCTCTACTACTTCGAGGGCCTGACGCTCGCCGAGATCGGCGAGATCTTGGGTGTGACCGAGTCACGTGTGTGCCAGATCCACACCAAGGCCGTCGGCGGGCTCCGCGGTCAACTCTCCGAGTTCGACTGACTTCTCGGTGTGACGCGCTTCACGGCGCCCGCCGGCTCGACCTCCTAGCGTTCCGCGCGTGAAGAAGCTCGTCCTGTGGTGCGCGGTGTGGAGTGCGGTCTTCGTAGCCGTGCCGGGGACGGCCCGCGCCTCGGGGGACTGGGCCTGGCCGGTCGTCGGCCCCGTGATCCGTGGGTTCGATCCGCCCGATTCTCCGTTCGGATCGGGTCATCGCGGGATCGATATCGCCGCGCCGGTCGCCACGCCGGTCCGTGCGGCCGCCGCGGGCACGGTCACGTTCGCCGGGCCGGTGGGCGGACGCCTGTTCGTCACCGTGGATCACGGCGCCGGCCTCCAGTCGACCTACTCGTTCCTGGATTCGATCGCGGTCCGGAGAGGCGATGTCGTCTCGCGCGGGCAGACGATCGCTCGCTCCGGGACGGGGCATGCGGGCGACCTCGTTCCCATCCTGCACTTCGGCGTGAAGCTCGCCGACACGTACGTCGACCCGCTCGGGTATCTGGGCCCGGTCGAGGTCTGGCGGTTCATCCGTCTCGCGCCGCTGGCGTCCTGAGCGCCCCCTCGGGGGCGACCGGCTAGGATGACGCGCCTTGCGCGCCGCCCACCGCTCCCGTGCACCACGACGTTCGATGACCCTGGCCGGGTGCACCCTCGCCGTGGTGCTCGGCGCGCCGCTCGCGGCGTTCGCCGAGTGGCCGCAGTTCCAGGGCGGGCCCTCCCACGAAGGTCTGTCCGACGGACCCTCCGTCCCGTTGGAGGTGGCCTGGCGCCACGGCGACATCGCGATCGACGATGCGGACGTGACCGGAGGGCTCTCGTCGCCGATCGTCGCGGACGACGGCACCATCGTGGTCGTCGGGCCGAACGAGGTCCTCGGTTTCGACGCTGAGGACGGCTCGGAGGTGTTCTCGGCGCCGCGGGACCTCGGACCATCCGTCACGCCGGCGATCGGGCCAGGCCCCGACGGCCCGATCGTGGTGTTCGCGGAGGGGTTCGCCGGCCGCGGTCCAGCCGCCACTGCATCACCCACCGCGACCTCCACGGCATCGCCGTCGGCCTCTCCTGGCGATGAGGCCGACACCGGCTCCCACCTCGTCGCGATCGACCTGCGGTCGGGAGAGACGGTGTGGCCATCGCCGGCACCGCTCGAAGACGTCGTCCGGACCCCGGTCGCGGCCGACGAGGCAGCCGCCTACGTCGGCGACTTCAGCGGACACGTCACGGCCGTCGAGCTCTCCTCGGGAGAGATCCGATGGTCGAAAGACATCGGCAGCGCGATCGCCGGAGCGGTGACCGTGGACGGGGATCGAGCATTGGTCGCCACGGTCGGCGAGCAACAGACGCCGGGGGCCGTGGTCGCGCTCGATCGCTCGACAGGCGATGAGCTGTGGCGGACCGACGAGGACGCGGTCCAGGGGAACCTCGTCTCGGCACCGGTGGTCGCGGACGGGATGATCCTCGTGCTCGAGCCGGGCTCCGTGGTCGCGCTCGATGCGTCGGAGGGTCGGTTCCTATGGCGGTCCGAGATCGTCAACCCGCTCACGACGCCCTTCTCGCCCCAGGGGATCTCGACGCTCGCACCGGTCTCGGCCGACGGCATGGTCTACGCCGTGGACGTGACCGGGCGCGCGTACGGGCTGGACGCCGACACGGGGACCGAGCTCTGGGACCACGCCCTGAACGATCCATCCCCGCTCACGCCGCCGGTGCTCACGGATGCGCACCTGTTGGTGCCGACGAACTCGGGATCGCTCTCCGCGATCGATCGCCGGACGGGGCATCTGGCGTTCCGGATCGACGCCGGAGAGGTGTTCCTCCGGGGGCTCGCCGATGCCGGTGACGTCCTCGTCGCGGTCAGCGGGGTCGACGACGCCGAGATCGTGGCGTTCGGTGCGGACCCGGACGGCGTCCTGACCGACGAGCCGTCCCCGACCACGTTCGATCTCGGCGGTCTCCTCGCCGGGTTCGCGCTGGGCGGACTACCCGTCGCGATCGTCGCGCTCGCGCTCGCATCGCCGTTGCAACGGCGTCTCGGTCCCACGCCGGGCCCCGGCTCGGATCTCGATCCCGAGGAGGAGACCGCGTGAGCGCGGGGGCCCGTGGCACCCGAGGACGGCCGGCCCCGGCCCGCCGCGGCGGCATATTGTCGCGGATGTCCGTCCCGCCGATGGACTCGATGCCGCCGATCCGCAGGGCGTTCGCTCGCGGCCTCGCGGCAACCTGGTCCAGTCCGGTCGTCGTCGGGGCGACCGTGGCCTGGCTCCTGACCGAATGGCTCGTCATCGTTGCGCTCGGGTACCCGGGGCCGTTCGCGCTCCTCGCCCACATCGGTGCGCCTGCGCCCCTCAGCACCACGACCGACCTCTCGGTCTCGATCGGGATCCTCGGGGTCAGCAGGGGGCTCCCCCTTGTCCTGTTCCCCGCGCTGGTGCACGCGCTGTGGCACGCGATCGTCGTGGGGCTCGCGGTGGAAGCGGTCGAGACCGGTCGCGCCAGCCGCTGGGGGGCGATCCGCGGGCTGCGGGCGTTCCCCGTCGCGTTCGCGATCCACGCCTTCGGTGTCGTGGTGTTGTTCACGTCGCAGATCGTGTCCGGGTTCGGGGGCGGGGGCCTGTCGTTCATCCTCCAGCTCTCGATCCTGGTCCTCGCGACGTGGGTGTTCGCGTTCGCACCCGTGATCGCGGTCACGGAGGGGCGTCGGTTCACCGACTGCCTCGGTCGTTCCCTCCGAGCCGCCCGCTTGCCGGGATCGGGGAACCTGACCTTCGCCGTGCTGTACGTCGTCCCGTGGTTCGCCACCTCCGTGGCGACGATCGTCGGGTCCGTCCCCGGATCGGGACTCGGCGTGAACCCGCCGTATTCCGCCTGGATCTTCGTGGTCCTGGTGAGCCTCCTCCACACCGCGATCATCGGGGCCATCGCGATCCGATACCTGGCGATCGCCGACGAGGTGCCGGATGCTCCCGTCCGCGCGGCCCCGGCGCGGGGCGCGTCGAGGACCCGCGGGGCGCGACCGGGCCGGGCCTGAGCTCGCATCGCCGCTGGTAGACTGCCCCGCGCCGGCGCCGGAAGGTGCCGAGCACGCACGTCCGAGGACCGCGATGGCGGGGTCCCAGGCCCAGAACCGATAGAGGACCTGGGCCGCCCGCGGGAAGATCCGGACGGAGGAGGAAACCAACAGCAGGAGGGAAACGTGCCTGTCGTCACCAGGCGGGAGCTCCTCGAGGCCGGCGTTCACTTCGGCCACCAGACCAGACGGTGGAACCCGAAGATGCAGCGCTACCTGTTCGGGGAGCG
>JBOGVC010000123.1:0-10231 GCA_050695275.1 Actinomycetota bacterium
ATCTTGTTCAGCGTCATGAATCCCTTCCACGTCACGCTTCCGCTCAGGCCGCTGAAGTCGAAGCCGGCCCCATCGCAGTCCGTCCCGATCGACGACGCGAGGTTGGCCGACACGGGCATGCTCTGCGGCCCCCCGAACTTCCCGTTCGCCCCCCATGTCGCGCTCAGGACCGCCAGGGCCGGGTCGCTACTCGGCGTACCGACGGACACGCCGACCAGGGCGAACTGATACGCCTTCGAATACGGAGGGTTGGCAGCTGCAAAATGTGGATGCACCGTGAACCGCGCCTTCGTCGATGCCCCCGGTGCGAGCGCACCCTTGAGCAACGTGAAGCTCTGGAGGATGAAACAAGAGCTCATGACCAGCGCGAGCCCGCCGACTCCCAGCACGAACGACAGCTTCTTCCTCATCCGGCTCCTCTCCCGATGCATGTTCCTCAGACCCTCAGGTCCCTGGAGGGAATCCTTCCATCGCGAAACCTGCGGTGCAAACCGAGAGGCGGGCCGGTCGGCCCGCCTCCCACGATCGCTTCGATGCCGCGGATAGTGCATGTGGCCGTGCCCGGCCGCCGTCTCCTCTTCCTCCTCGGGCTTCTCGACCACGGCGCTCTCCGTCGTCAGCACCAGGGCGGCGATCGAGGCCGCGTTCTGCAGCGCCGACCGAGTGACCTTGGCCGGATCGACGATCCCGGCCTTCACCATATCGGTCCACTCGCCGGCGGCCGCGTCGAAGCCGCGGGCGTCGCACTCCACGCGGATGTGCGACACGATCACTGATCCCACTTAGCCGGCGTTCTGGGCGATCCGGCGTGCGGGCTCCGCGAGGGCGTCGCGAACGATCGTCGCGCCGGTCGCCTCGTCACCTTCCAGGTCGAGCTTGTCGAGGGCCGACTCCGCGCGGATCAGGGTGACCCCCCCGCCGGCAACGATGCCTTCCTCGACGGCCGCGCGCGTGGCCGACACGGCATCCTCGATCCGGTGCTTCTTCTCCTTCAGCTCGACCTCGGTGGCCGCGCCGACCTTGATCACCGCGACCCCGCCCGCGAGCTTGGCCAGGCGTTCCTGCAGCTTCTCCCGGTCCCAGTCCGAGTCCGTCTTCTCGATCTCAGCCTTGATCTGGTTGATCCGGCCCTGGACGTCCTCCTTCGAGCCCGCGCCCTCGACGATCGTCGTCGTGTCCTTCGACACCACGACCTTGCGGGCCTGCCCGAGCAGGTCGAGCGTGACGTTCTCGAGCTTGAGGCCGACCTCTTCGGAGATGACCTGCGCCCCCGTGAGGATCGCGATGTCCTGGAGCATCGCCTTGCGTCGGTCACCGAACCCCGGCGCCTTCACCGCGACGGACGAGAAGGTGCCTCGGATCTTGTTCACGACGATCGTAGCGAGCGCCTCGCCCTCGACGTCCTCCGCGATGATCACCAGCGGCTTGCCCGCCTGCATGACCTTCTCGAGAGCCGGCACCAGCTCCTGGACGCTCGAGATCTTCTTGTTGACCACCAAGAGATAGGGATCCTCGAGAACGGTCTCCTGACTGTCCGGGTCGGTGATGAAGTACGGCGAGATGTAGCCCTTGTCGAACTGCATCCCCTCGGTGAACTCGAGCTCGATGCCGAAGGTGTTCGACTCCTCGACCGTGACCACACCGTCCTTGCCCACCTTGTCCAACGCGTCGGCGATGGTGGCTCCGATCTCGGGATCCCCGGCGGAGATTGACGCGACGCTCGCGATCTCCTCCTTGGCCTCCACGTCCCGCGCTTGGGACTTGATCGCCTCGACGGCCGCCTCGACGGCCCGCTCGATCCCGCGCTTGAGCGCCATCGGGTTGGCTCCGGCAGCGACGTTGCGCATGCCGCCCTTCACCATCGCGCGGGCCAGGACCGTTGCTGTCGTCGTCCCGTCGCCCGCGACGTCGTTGGTCTTGGTGGCGACCTCCTTGGTGAGCTGGGCGCCCATGTTCTCCCACGGGTCGTCGAGCTCGATCTCCTTGGCGATCGTCACGCCGTCGTTGGTGATCGTGGGTGCGCCCCACTTCTTGTCGAGCACCACGTTCTGTCCCTTGGGACCGAGCGTGATCGCGACCGCGTCGGCGAGCTTGTCGACGCCGGCCTCGAGGCCGCGCCGCGCTTCCTCACCGAACTTCAGCAGCTTCGAGGCCACTGGTGTCCTCCTCTTCCTCTCGGAGATGCGATCGGACCCGACTCGCGGGCCCTTCCGCAGATCTGGTGGTTACTTCCCGACGACCGCGAGGACGTCGCGAGCCGAGAGGATCTGGAACTCGGTACCGTCGGCGTCCTTCCACTCCGTGCCGCCGTACTTCGAGTAGATCACCAGGTCGCCGACGGACACGTCGACAGGAACCCGCGTGCTCCCGTCCTCACTGAACTTGCCGGGGCCCACCGCCACGACGGTGCCGACGACCGGCTTCTCCTTCGCGGTGTCGGGGATCACGAGCCCGGACGCCGTGGTCTCCTCGGCCTCGCTGGGCTCCACGATGATCCGGTCCTCGAGCGGCTTGAGCTTGAAGTTCTTCGCCATGCCTGTGTCTCCTCCCTCGTGCGTGTCGGGGCGGGTTAGCACTCACCCCCCTTGAGTGCTAGCAGGATAGCTCCGCGAGCGCCGAAGGGTCAATCCGGGAGCGGGTGGCGGCGCCTATCATTCCGCCTCCGACCCGGACAAGACGCGGGCCGATGGACAGGGAGACCGGATTGCAGAGGACGCTCGACCGATACGCCTCGCTGCCGACCTGGCAGCTCGCACTCGGGGGAGCCGTTGTGGTCGCAGCCGCGACGATCGGCGGACTCGCCGCTCCCGGCGGGAACCGCAGCATGGTGTTGCTCCCGGTCGCCGTCGCGGTCGGGCTCGGCGTCCTCGTGCTCGCTGCGACGCGCTTCGAGGTGTTCGTGGGATGCATCCTCGTGATCCGCGCCAGCATCGACACGATCGATTTCGGTTCGAGGACCCTGGACGCGGCGGGAGCCATCTCGGTCCTGTTCGTCGGAGCTTCGTGCCTCTGGCTGCTCGCCTGGCGGGATGACTCGGCGCGGCCGGCCTCTCCCGTCGCCGCGCTCGTTCCCCCCATCGCGGCGCTCTTCCTGTGCGCGTTGATCAGCGTGCTCTTCTCCGAGCATCCGCTCGAGAGCCTCGTCGAGGTCGGCCGATTCGGAACGCTGATCGTGATCGTGGCGGTGCTCGGCCGCCTCGTCCGCGACGAACGAAGCATGCGGTTCGTCCTGCTCGCGGCCCTGGGCTCGGCGATCGTGCCGCTCCTCGTCGGGTTCCGCCAGATCACGGGTGGAGGAGGGGTGTTGACCGCGTCAGGTCTCGATCGGGTCAGGGGCACGTTCCTGCACTCGAATCCCTTCGCCGCGTACCTGTTCCTCATGTTCACGCTCGCCGTGAGTCTGTATCCGCACGTCGAGCGACGGTGGAAGCTGGTGCTTGCCCCCCTGGCGATCGCATGCGGCGCGTGCCTGATCGCGACGTACTCGCGGGGGGCCTGGGCGGCCACCGTCCTCGCCCTCATCGTGGTCGGGATCCTCCAGGACCGACGTATCCTCTGGCTCCTCGGCGCGACATCGATCGTGGCGGTGCTCGCGATCCCGTCGATCAGGGTGCGGTTGTCCGACCTGACCGAGAGCCAGAAGGAATCCGGTGCTCCGGGCAACTCCCTCGTCTGGAGGTTGCAGTACTGGCAAGAGGTCCTGGCACTGCAGGACGACCCGTGGTTCGGCATCGGGATCAAGGAGGTCGAGCTCGGAGCCACCGCCGCGAGCACTCCTCCCCACAACGACCCGATCCGTATCTTCGTCGAGACGGGCTTCCTCGGTCTCGCGGCCTACACGTGGCTGCTGATCGCGCTCGGGATCCAAGCTCGCGCGACGCTTGGCCGAGCCCCGCCCGGCATTCCTCGAGGACTCGCCGTTGCATTCGCCGCGACGTTCGCGGGCATCGTGGTCCTGAGCCTGAGCGCCAACATGATCACGCAATTGGTGATCCTCTGGTACTTCATGACGATCGTCGTGCTGGCGATCGCTGGCTCGCGATTCCCGGTCGCGAACGCCCCCGCATCATGAGGATCCTCCACGTCAACAAGTTCCTGTATCGGCGTGGGGGGGCGGAGAGCTACATGCTCGATCTCGCGGGGCTCCAGCGCGAGCAGGGTCACGAGGTCGAGCTGTTCGGGATGCGTCATCCGGAGAACGCGCCGACCAGGTTCGAAGGATGGTTCCCCTCCCAGGTCGACTTCGAGCCCACCCCACCCTCGTTGCAGGGGAAGCTCCGCGGGGCGGGTCGGCTCCTCTGGTCGTCGTCGGCCGCACGCGGTATGTCGGCGGTCCTCGACACCTTCAGACCGGAACTGGTCCATCTCCACAACATCTACCACCAGCTCTCGCCGTCCATCCTTCGACCGATCCGAGCCGCCGGCATCCCGGCCGTGATGACGCTCCATGACTACAAGCTCGCGTGCCCCACCTACCGGTTCCTCGACCATGGTCGGATCTGTGAGGCCTGTCTGCCCCGACGCTTCTGGAGCCCGACGCTCCGGAGATGCAACGGCGGCTCCCTCACCGCATCCACGCTGAACGGGCTCGAGATGACCGTTCATACGGCGGCCGGCATCTACGGGGCCGTCCATCGGTTCCTCTGCCCGAGCATGTTCCTGGAGCGCAAGATGCGTCAGGGTCGTGTGTATCCGGATCGGCTCCGCTGGATCCCGAACTTCGTGGACGTCCACGCGATCGAGCCGAAGCGAACGCCGGGAGGAGGTGCCGTGTATGCCGGACGTCTCTCGGACGAGAAGGGGATCGACGTCCTGATCGAGGCGGTCGCACGCCACCCTCGGCTTCGCCTCGACGTCGCCGGCGACGGCCCGGCCCGACAGACGCTCGAACACCAGACGGCGTCGGCGGCCGCATCCGACCGGGTCCGGTTCCACGGACGGCTTCCCGCGGATGAGCTCCACCAGCTGCTTCGGAGCGCTTCCGTCCTCGTCGTTCCGTCACGGTGGTACGAGAACATGCCGCTGTCGATCCTCGAGGGATTCGCCGCCGGCCTTCCGGTGGTGGCGTCCGCCCTCGGCGGCATACCCGAGCTGATCGACGTCGGTCGCGACGGGTTGCTCGTCCCCGCCGACGATCCCGACGCCCTGGGCGAGGCCGTGCAGGGTCTCGTCGAGGCTCCGTCGCGCGCATCCGAGATGGGGCGCGCGGCACGGGCCAAAGCCGAGCGCGAGTTCACTCCCGAACGTCACCTCGTCCGACTCGACGCCATCTACGAGCAGGCCTTCGAGATGACCGGTCGCAGGTCCCCCCGTTGAAACCACTCCGGATCGCCCTGATCGGGCAACGAGGGGTCCCCGCCACGTTCGGCGGGATCGAGCACCACGTCGAAGAGATCGGCTCGCGGCTCGCGATGAGGGGACACGACGTGACGGTGTACACGCGGACGAACTACACCGACGAACGGCACGATCGGTACCGGGGGATGCGGCCAAGGTACCTGCCAACCGCCAACTCGAAACATCTCGACGCGATCGTCCACAGCGCGCTGTCCACCCTGGACGCCATCGTGCGACGAGCCGACATCGTCCACTACCACGCGGTCGGGCCCGCCATGCTCGCCGTCGTGCCCAGGTTCCTGTCGCGTGCGAAGGTCGTGGTCACGGTGCACGGCCTCGACGCCGATCGCGCCAAGTGGGGGGGATCCGCACGCAAGGTCCTGCGGTTCGCCCAGTGGCTCAGTGCGCGGGTGCCCGACGTGACGATCGTCGTCTCAAGAGACCTCGAGACGTATTACCGCGACCGGCACCGGCGTCGGACCGTCTATATCCCGAACGGCGTCAACGAACCGACGCTCCGTCCTCCGCACGAGATCACGGATCGCTTCGGTCTGCGCGGTGACGACTACGTCCTCTTCGTCGGGCGCATGGTCCCCGAGAAGGCGCCGGATGTCCTCATCCGGGCCTTCCGGAGCCTCGAGACGGACCGGCGCCTCGTCCTCGCCGGGGGATCGAGTTACACGGACGACTTCCTTCGGTCGTTGGAAGCGCTCGCGGCGTCCGATCGTCGCGTCCTCATGCCCGGCTACGTCTACGGGCGGGCGCTGGAAGAGCTGTATGCGAACGCGACCGCGTTCGTCCTCCCCTCATCGCTGGAGGGACTTCCCCTCACGCTGCTCGAAGCTGCCTCGTACGGGATCCCGCTCGTGGTGAGCGACATCCCACCCCATCTCGAGGTGGTCGGCGACGACGGCCCCGGACACCGGACGTTCCGATCGGGCGACGAACGGTCGCTCGCCGAGGCACTTCGCCAGGTGTTGACCGACCCGCGTTCCGAGCGACGTGATGCCAAGACCTTGCGCGATGTCATCCTGTCCTCGTACGCATGGGACAAGGCGGTCGACGGAACGGAAGAGGTGTACGAATCGTTCGGCACGGTTCGGTAGACCCGTCCAGGAGCGGTCGGCTCACGCGCCGCCCGGAGGACGTGACGGATCGAACCGAGGCCGTCTACGAGACGTCGCTCCGCACGGGGGAGGTGCGGCATCGACCGCCGCGTCGCATCGCGATTGGCCCGGGGATCCCGCTCTTCCGGACGTCCGTGACGGCGCAGCAGCAGGACGTGGCGGATCCAGGACAGGGGTCCGCCGCTCGTGCGATGCGGGCCTGGACCGGGCGATCCCCCGTCAGCAGGTACGGCTCGAATCGATCGATCCGCTGCCAGCCCGTCTCGAGGAACGACGGCTCGTACCTCGTCAGGGCAGCCTCGATCGCCGTGCGAAGGTTCCTGGCCGTGTCGTTCACGGCCGCTCCCGCGGCCTGGAACCCCACGGGGCCACCCTGACCGATCGCGGCCAGGATCACCTGGTGGCAGGACCGACACACCTCGCTCCACGGGCCGAGCGAGCCATCGACCCGCACGGACGGCTGGAGGTTCGTGTACATCGACCAGAGCCGCGGCCGATACCACGCGACCTCCTTCCGAGCGATCCGGAGCGAGGCGGCCTGTCCGTCGCCGAAGAGCGCGCCATAGGCGATCACGGAGCTCGTGTCCGCCGGGAGCTGGCGCATGTGGATCGCGATCGCCCGCCTCCAGGCCGCCTCGGTCCATCGACGGCGTTGCGGTTCCGTCGAGATGGCGTCCCACGCCGCGCGGTTCGTCGCCGCGGGCGTCGCTGCGGCGCCACCCGTCCCCGGCGGACACGGCTCGTTCGAGCCGTACCCGATCGTCATCTCGCTGCCGAGGACGCTGGGCATCGAGACCGGGACCAGGTAGACATGATCGGCGTTCCTGCCCCCGGACCCGTCGGGCCGCTCGAGCCATCCGCGAAGGGCCACCATCAGCTCCTCGTACTCCGAGGCCAGGACCTCGTCCCACGGGACGGGCGTGGTGATCCACTCGCAGTGGTCCGCGGAGTTCGGGTCGGTGCCGAGGAGGCGGAGGGTCCCCGCCCCGCCCCGGGCGAGCCAGCGCGGTGACGCCCTGCCGGCCATGACCCGGACGATCAGTCGATAGCCGCGGCGGCGCGCGTCCGCGACGTTCGCGTCCATCGTCCTCCAGCGGAACGAATCGTCCCGTGGCTCGAGCGCACCCCACGGGAGCATCGCGGAGACCAGTGCGAGCTCGGGATGGTCTCGATGCTCCGGAGCCGTCGGCGTGATCGAGTTGAGCGATTGCAACCTGCTGGAGACACCCGTGTATCTCTCGGCGGATCCGGCGTCGGCGGCAGCGCTCGGGATCGGAGCCGCGGCGGCGAGGGAGAGTGTGAGCGCGATCGAGGGCCATCGAGACGGACCCCGATCGCGGCCCCCCGACACGCGCACGCGGCTCATGGCTCCTCATCCGTTGGTGGCGCGCGCGAGCCGAAGAGCAGACCCCAGATCCGGATCCGGAGAGCGGCGAGCATCGCCAGGAGGACGACCAGACCCACGACGCCGGGGACCGCGAGGCGGAGGAGTCGCATCACGAGGTCGACGGCCTCCGGAAGCGACGCCAGCGTGATCGCCGCGGCGGTGGCGGCGAGCAGCGACGCCAGGGCGATCTTCCCGAGGGTCGCGGCGAGCGGTCGGACCGGCAGGGTGATCGTCCGATGCACCGTGACGGCGCCGTGAACGAGGTAGGCCACGCTCGACAGGACGTAGGCGAGGGCGATCCCGTAGATGCCGAGCGGCACGAACAGGATCGCGGCGAACGCGATGTCGACCGCGACCATGATCGCGACGTTCGCGAACGGCACGACGGTGTTCAGCCGGGCATACCAGTAGGAGATGCAGACCCGGTTCACCGCGTCGAAGGGGAACTGCAGCGCGTAGACGGCCACCACCCCTGCGAGGAGGGTCGCTTGCTCGGCGCCGAACGCGCCGCGCTGGAACGCGAGCGCCACGAGCGGTTGGGCGAGGACGACGAGGAGCGCGAGCAGCGGGAGCGAGACCAGCCCCATCAGCCGCACGCCGTCCGCGACGATACGTCGCGTGGCGACGACGTCGTCCCGGACGGCGGCGAGCTTCGGGAGCAGGGCCACCACGACGCTCCGGAAGAAGACCGCGCCGCCGATGCTGTTCACGACGACCCACCCGTAGTTCAGGATCGTGATCTGTCCCGCCGGCAGGAACGACGCCAGGAATCGCTCGGCCGCGCGGGCGAGCATCGTGAGACCGGTCCCGGACAGCGGGAGCGTGAGCAGGCGCACCGTCGACCTGATCTCGGGATCCCGGAACCGCACCCTCGGCCGCACCAACAGTCCTCGGAACGCGGCCACCACCCCGACGAAGACGAGCTGGAGGACGCCTCCCACCACGTATCCCACCGCCACCGAGCGGATGCCGAGCCGGCCGGAGAGAACGACGATCGTGACGAGGACCGCCCCGTGCTCGACGAGCGGCATCGCGGCGGGTCCGGCGAACGAGGACCGAGCGTTCAGCAGCGCTCGGAAGATCTCGGCGCCGACCCGCGTCGTCACGGTCGCGAACAGCAACGCCGTCATCGTGACCGCCGCACGCTTCGTGTCGGGCGATGCACCGGGGGCGATCACGAGCGGCAGCACGGACGACGATGCGGCCCCGAGCGCCGAGGCGATCATCCCCGTGACGAGGGCCGTGCCGAGCAGGGTCTCCACCCGGCGGATCGCGTCAGCGGGCGCCTCGACGAACCAGCTGTGGATCAGTGGCACGAGGACCTGGTTCGCGGACGCCAGGAGGAGCGAGGCGAGCGCGAACGGGATCGTCGCCGCGATGAAGAAGGCATCGGTGCCGGCGTCGGCTCCGAAGACGGCCGCCATCGTGGCGTCGACGAGGAAGCCCATGAACACCCCCGCGCCGGCGAGGATCGCGATCGTCGAGGAGCTCCTCGCGAGCTCGCGCCGATGGTCCTGCACGGGCGGCCTCAGGCGTAGCCGAGCTCGGTGAGATGGCGCTCGATCTCGGCCTCCTGGTCCCCCGACAACGCCGGGTCTTCCTCGGCGGACGAGCGCCATGTCTCGAGCCGCCGATCGAGGGCGGTCCGCAGCCGAGCCGCCTCATCGACATGCGCACCGGACACGTCCCGATCCTCGCCGGGGTCCGCCTGGAGGTCGAAGAGCTGCTCGCGCCCGTCGCCAGAGCGGACGAGCTTGAACCGGTCGCTCCGCACGCAGACGAGGTCGCGGACGAGCGGAGAGAAATCGAACGACGGGTGCCTCGCGCTCACTCGAGCGAGGTCCTCCGACCCCCAGGCCTTCCACTCAGCGAACGAGAGGCCGTCGCCGGCCGAGCCCCCGTTCGGCGTGAACAGGTCCGAGCGACGCTCGGCCAGGGATGCAACGGGGAGCTCGGCACCCAGCGATCGTGCCAGCGACGGCATCACGTCGACGAACTCGTACGGGCCGGTCCGGCGAGCGGTCGGAACGATCCCGGGTCCCCAGGCGACGAACGGCACCCGGACGAGATGGTCGTCGAGCGACGCCTGGTGGTCCGCGAGCCCGTGCTCGCCGATGTGCTCACCATGGTCAGACGTGACCATCACGATCGTCTCGCCCGACCTGAGGTGACCGGCGGACTCGAGGATCCCCAGGAGGTTCGCCAGATGGCGGTCGACGTTCCTGTGCTCACCGTCGTACAGGGCCGAGTAGACCGCGAGGGTCTCCTCGTCCGCCGTGCCGATCGCTTCCCAGGGTCCCACCCGCCTCGCGAGCGACATCCGGTAGCGGATGTCGGCGGCGAGACCGAACCGGGGCCCCCCGACCTCGCGATGCAGGCG
>JBOGVC010000124.1:0-15103 GCA_050695275.1 Actinomycetota bacterium
GAGCCGCGCGAGACGACTCGAGATGGTCGAGCGCGCGCTCTCGCTCGGCCCCCGAACCGAGCGCGAGCGCAGCCACGCCGGTCGTCGAGTCGTTCACGTACGGGCCAACGACGATCGCGAATGACCCGTCGTCGCGCTGGTGCTCGGCCAGCCACGTCCGGGCTCTCTGATCGCTCAGAGCGAGGGCGGCCAGGGCCGTCGGCTCCGGCTCGCTCGGCTGACCGAGACGCGGCCCGAATCCTCCATCAGCGTTCTGCAGGCGGGCGACGAGGCTGGCGGTGTCAACTGGCATCTCAGGGACTATCGGCTCCTCCGGTGGCACTGCGTACCCGATGCCGCCGATCGCTCGACCCATGATGTCCGCTGCCGGCCGGCCACGGCATCGGTGCATAGGATGATATGCCCCCGGATGGGGATCCCTCGGCGTCGCCCTTCAAGTCCGTTCCGGGGACGCCGAACATTCGTTGAGGATCGCTGACGAAGGGAACAACGTGAAGCTGTCGGTGTTGATGCCCGTCTACAACGAGGCCAGAACGCTGCGGACGATCGTTCGGCGCGTCCTGGACGCTCCCGTCGACGGGGGCCTGGAGCTCGTCGCGGTGGATGACGGGAGCACCGACCACTCGTTCGAGGTCCTACAGGAGCTGGCGTCGTCGGACGACCGTATCGTGGTCCTCCGACACCCGGTCAACCGCGGGAAGGGAGCCGCCATCCGCACCGCGATCGCCCGGATGACCGGAGATGTCGCGGTGGTGCAGGACTCCGACCTGGAATATGACCCGGCGGAGTTCCCTCGGTTGCTGAAGCCGATCTTGGAGGACCGAGCCGATGCCGTCTTCGGGTCGCGGTTCGCGGCGAGCCCCGAGCGCCGGGTGCTCCTGTACTGGCACTCCCTCGGGAACCGGGTCCTCACCTGGCTCACCAACATCCTCAACGACCTGAACCTCACCGACATGGAGACCTGCTACAAGGCGGTGCGGGCAGACATCCTCAAGGAACTGCGGCTCTCCAGCGAGCGATTCGGGATCGAGCCGGAGCTCACCACGCGCCTCGCACAGTCGGGCGCCAGGATCTACGAGGTGCCGATCTCCTATCACGGTCGCACGTATGCCGAGGGCAAGAACATCGGGTGGCGCGATGGGGTCCAGGCGATGTGGCTGCTCTTCAAGTTCCGTTTCGTCGACACGAGGTTCACGGAGGACCAGGGCCGCGCGACCCTCGAGACCCTTGGGACCACACCGCACATCTCCCGGTGGATGGTGGAGCAGTTCGACGGATCGATCGGGGACCGGGTGTTGGAAGCCGGCTCCGGCATCGGCAATCTCACTCCGTTGTTGTTGGACAGGGATCGGATCGTGGCGCTCGACCTCGACCGCTCCTACGTGCGTCGTCTCGACCACCGGTACGGTCATCTCGAGAACTTCTCCGTGATCGAGGCCGACCTCGAGGATCCCGACCTCTTCTCGCAGCTCGAGAAGGAGGAACTCGACACCGTCCTCTGCGTCAATGTGCTCGAGCATCTGGATCGGCCGGAGATCGCCGTGCGAGGATTCCATCGGATCCTTCAGCCCGGTGGCAGAGCGCTCGTCTTGGTGCCGGCCCATGGCTCGCTGTATTCGGCGATGGACAAGGCGATCGAACACCGTCAGCGATATGAAGGTCCCGATCTCCGCGCGCTCTTAGAGGATGCGGGTTTCGAGGTGGAACGACTCTCGCAGTTCAATCGCCTCGGCGTCGTCGGCTGGTCCGTCAGTCGATGGAGAGGAAGGACCTCGATCAGCCGGCCTGAGGTCTTCGCATTCCGCCTGCTGTTGCCGCTCGCCCGCGTCCTCGAACGGGTGGGAGGCCTTCCGGGCCTGAGCTGGATCGCGATCGCGCGGAAGGCCGAGTGAGTGTCCGCGGGGATGATGGGGATCCATCCACCGAGCGCGTGAGCCGCAGTGGGATCCCTGCGTGGCTCGTGGGGGTCGCCGGACTCTTGATCGGCGTCGCGATCGCGCTTCCGACCCTGATCAAGCACGAGATGGATCCGACGATCTTCGTCGCCCTCGGTGAGGGATCCACGGTCGAAACCGAGTACGCGGTCCGACTGCTCGGTGACGTGACCACACGCCAGGGCCTCGGGCACGATGGCAGGTTCTTCTTCGCTCAGGCGAACGACCCGTGGTACATCGAGCCGGAGGTGCACGCCGCGGTCCTCGATGAGCCACGGTATCGGGCGCAACGGATGCTCTACCCCTTGGTCGCTGGTGGGTTCGGCTTCTTCCCCCCGGACGTCGTCGCCTGGTCGATGCTCGTGACGAACCTGCTCGCGCTGGGACTCGGGGCCTACCTGGCCGCCCTGCTCGCAGTGCGTTGGGGCGGAGCCGCGTTGCTGGGTCTCGCGGTACCCCTGAACATCGGATTGATCTTCGAGCTCGACATCGGCGGGGCAGGGATCCTGGCGTACGCCTGCTGCCTCGGTGCGGTCTCGGCGCTCGTCACCGAGCGGGTCGGCCTGGCATCACTCCTGTTCGCGGCCGCTGCCCTGAGCCGGGAAGTGATGGTGCTCTTCGCCATCGGGGTGGTCGTCCTGTGGTGGCTGGAGGAACGACGGTTCGTGTGGCAGATCGTGGTCGTCCCCGTCCTCGCGACAGCGGGCTGGTACGTATACCTTTGGTACCGACTGATGGGCATCTCCGGCGTGGGTGGCAGGACCGAGAACTTCGCCGCCCCATTCGTCGGGATCGTCGAGTCGTTCCGGTCTTGGCTCATGGATCCGATCGATCTTCTCGTGAATCTGGTCTTGCTCTCGATCGTGGTCGCGCTCGTACCCCTCACGCTCAGAAGCCGCTTGCCTCTGGCGTGGGGCGCCCTCCCGTTCATCGCGTTGGCGACCGTGCTGTCGGTCGAGGTGTTGCGGGAGCCGTTCAACCTCTCCCGAGCGCTCGCCCCTGTTTTCACGGCGATCCCGTTCCTCATCTTCGGTCCGAAGCGCGTCGCGACGGATGCCGATCCGCTTGGAGGAGCCCCGTGACGCGGGGCCGTTCCTCTTGGAGTCGAGAAGACCTGCAGACTCTTCGGCCCGGCCCTCAGCCTCCGGCCGGACGCGGGATGCCCCGGGAGCAGCTCCCAGCTTCAACCTTCGGGATCATCGGTCTCGCGATCGGTGCGGTGATCATGCTTCGCGTCCTGATCCCGATCGGCATGGACCCCACCGTCTTCATCGGGTTCGGCGAGCAGGCGCCCATCCAGACGGACTACGGTCGCCGACTCCTGGGCGACGTGTCGACGCGGCCCACCGGCGGCCACGATGGCAAGTACTTCTTCGCTCAGGCGAACGACCCTTGGTTCCTCCAGCCCGAACAACACGCCGCGGTTCTCGACCGCCCCATCTATCGAGGTCAACGGATGCTCTTCCCCATGATCGCGGGGGGGTTCGGTTTCTTTCCCCCGAACGTCGTGGTGTGGTCGATGCTGGTCACGAACCTCCTCGCACTGGGGATCGGAGCGGTAGTGGCAGCACGTCTGGCATCGCTCTGGGATGCGCCCACGTGGTTGGGTCTCGCGGTCCCCGTGAATATCGGACTGCTCTACGAGATGGTGATCGATGGATCCGGTGTGTTGGCGTATGCCTGTTGCCTGGGCGCCTTGTATGCGCTCGGCACCGATCGAACGAGGACGGCGTCGGTGCTCTTCGCCGCCGCGGCTCTGAGTCGCGAGGTGATGGTGCTCTTCGCCGCAGGAGTGTTCATCCTCTACCTGTACCGACAGAGGGCCCTGTGGCGCATCGTGGTGGTGCCCCTGGCGGCGATGGCGGTCTGGTACCTCTATCTCAGAACTCGATTGGCGGGGGTGTCCGGTGTCGGCGGCAGCCTCCCGGTCTTCGCGCCCCCGTTCGTGGGGCTCTGGCAAGCGATGGAGTCGTGGGCCAGGAAGCCGGGGGATCTCGCGGTCAGCCTCGTGATCCTCGTCATCGTGGTCACGTTCACGATCCTGGCATGGCGTTCACGGTTGCCGATCGCCTGGGGTGCCCTCCCATTCGTGATCTTGGCGACCGTGCTCTCCGTTCACGTGTGGCGCGAGCCGTTCGACCTCTCGCGGGCGCTCGTCCCGGTGTTCACGGCGGCTCCATTCCTGCTCGTCGTGGGTGAACGGATCCCGACCAGCCGGGACGGCCGACCGAGTGATGTGACAGCGACGTGACCGATCATCAGACCCTCGGTGCGTCGTTGATCGTCGGCGTGGTCGGAACGGGTCACGTCGGGATCGTGACGAGTCTGTCCCTCGCCGCGGTGGGCCACCGGGTGGTGGGCTGCGACTCGGATCCGGCGAAGGTGAAGGCGCTCGCGGGTGGCCGCATGCCGTTCCACGAACCGGGTGGCCAGGAGATGCTCGAGGAGGAGTTGGCCGGCGGTCGCTTGACCTTCGCGACCGAGACCGCAGCCGCGGTGTCGAACGCCGACGTGGTGTTCATCTGCGTGGGCACGCCGGCACGTGCTTCCGGTGAAGCCAATCTGTTGGCCGTCGAGAGAGCGGCCCGCGACATCGCCGGAGCGGCCACGGGGCCACTCGTCATGGTGGAGAAGTCGACGGTTCCCGCAGGGACCGCCGGCCACCTCGAACGGATGCTGGTGCAGGAGCGCCCGGATCTGGCGGGAGCACTCGATGTGGTTTCCAACCCGGAGTTCCTTCGCGAGGGTCGGGCGCTGAACGACGCGCTGTCTCCCGCACGGATCCTGGTCGGGGCATCCTCAGCTCGGGCCTTCGACGTGATGCGCCGGTTGTACCGGCCGTTCCTCGACGACGGAGTGCAGCTGATCGAGACGGATATCACGAGCGCGGAGCTCGCCAAGCACGCCTCCAACGCGTTCCTCGCGCTCAAGATCTCCTACGTCAATGCACTCGCTCGCCTCTGTGAGGCATCGGGCGCCGATATCGAAGCGGTGGCCCGCGTGATGGGCGCGGATCCCCGGATCGGACCCGAGTTCCTCGGAGCGGGCCTCGGCTTCGGCGGATACTGCTTCCCCAAGGATCTGCGTGCCTTCGAGCGCCTGTCCGAACGCTTGGGGTATCCGTTCCCGATGCTCGCTGAGGTCGCACGCATCAACGACGAAGCCATCCAAGCCGCGCTGGCGAAGATCCGAGACGTCGTCTGGAATCTCGAGGGGAAGCGGGTCGCGTTGCTCGGCCTGTCGTACAAGCCGGATACGGACGATGTCAGGTTCTCCCCCGCCCTGACGCTCGCGCGCCATCTCCTTGCCGAGGGTGCCACCGTCGTCGGGTTCGATCCCGTCGCGGGAGCTGCGGCTCAGGCTGAGGTTCCCGAGCTCGAGCTGGCCGCCGATCCCTACGCGGCGGCGACGGATGCGCACTGCGTCGTCGTCTGCACCGCGTGGGACGAGCTACGGGGGCTCGATCTCCAGGAGCTCGGTGCACGCATGGCCGCCAAGAACCTCGTGGACGGGCGGAACCTTCTGGACGGACCAACCGCGACCGCGGCCGGCTTCACCTATCGAGCGATGGGGCGTCCCGATCCCTCCATCGGATCCGCTCCGTGAGGGCGCCCGAGCTCGACCATCACCTGATCATCAGATCTCCGTGAGCTGCCCCGCGAGATCGTCGGGCCTCGTGACGGGGAGGCGGCACGTGAACCGCTCACACACGTAGGCGGTCGGGAGGCCGTCCACCTGCGGTCGGTCGCGGAGGAGGGCCACGGCCTCCATCGCCTCTTCGTCGCGGGGTTCGCCCACGGCGACGACCGCGTTCGGAACGAAGCGGGCGCGGTGCACCTCGTTCAGGAGGGACCGGGTCCGCTGGTCCTCGAGCGGCCCGACGATCGCCACCTCCCGGGACGGACCGAGGGAGAGGTCCAGCGCACAGAGGGCCGTTCCGAACGCCGTCGGCGCCCTCCCCAACACCTCGCCGAGCACGCGGAGCGCCGAGACGCCGATCCGCTCCCGGTCGGCGTCGCCGGAGAGGAGGGCGAGTCGCTGGAGGATGTCGGCGGCCACCGAGTTCCCCGAGGGCACGGCGTTGTCGTACAGCTCCTTCGGCCGGAGGACGAGCGGGTCGTCGTCCGATCCCGTCTGGAAGAACCCGCCGTGCTCCGCGTCGAGGAACAGGTCCACCACTGCGTCGACGAGCCCGACCGCTTCGCGGAACCAGTCGACGGTTCCCGTGGTCGAGAAGAGCGTGAGGCACGCCGAGGCGAGCAGCGCATGGTCATCGCAGAACCCGGCCCGCCCCGGCTTCCCGTCCCGCCATGAGCGCAGGAGTCGTCCGTCGGACCGGCGCACGTTCTTCACGACGAAGCGCGCGCAGTTCTCGGCGGCGTCGATGAATCGAGGCTCCCCGAACGCACGCCCCGCTTCGGCGAATGCCGAGATCGCCATGGCGTTCCACGCGGTGAGCACCTTGTCGTCGGTCCCCGGCCGGACCCGCGCCTCTCTCGCCGCGAAGAGCGCGCGTCGCGCCGTCGTGAGGTCGAGCCCACTCGGCTCCACGCCACCCGGGAGCCACAGCACGTTCGTGCCATCCCAGTTGCCCGCCGGGGTGGCGCCGAAGGCGTCGGCAACGTCGGCACCGATGAGCTCGACGAGCTCCTCCCAGGTCCACGTGAAGAACTTGCCCTCGACACCCTCGGAATCCGCATCCTGACTCGAGAAGAAGCCTCCCTCCGGGTGACGCATCTCGCGGAGGAGGTAGTCGAGGGTGTCGGTCGCCACCCGGCGATACCGGTCGTCGCGGGTCAACAGCCATGCCCGGACGTAGAGCTGCGCGAGCTGCGCGTTGTCGTAGAGCATCTTCTCGAAGTGCGGGACGTGCCAGGCCGCGTCGGTCGAGTAGCGCGCGAACCCACCTCCCACCTGGTCGTAGATCCCGCCGGAGGCGATCCGATCCAGGGTCGTCGTGAGCATCTCGAGCGCGTCCGGCTCCCCGCGGACCGCCATCCGCAGGACGAACTCCAGCGTCATCGGCTGCGGGAACTTGGGGGCCACACCGAAGCCACCCCATCGCTCGTCGAAGGCACCCCGCAGCTCGGCCAACGCACTCGTGCTGATCCCGTCGGTGAGCGGCTCCTCAGAGCCTGTGACCGAGAGGGTCCTCGAGATCGCCTCCACGACCCGGCTGCCTTGCCGTTCGACGTCGTCGCGGCGGTCCCTCCATGCTTCCGCGATCGCCTCGAGGACCTGCCGGAACGAGGGGGTGCCGTGGATCGCGTCCTTGGGGAAGTAGGTCCCGGCGAAGAAGGGTCGACCGTCGGGCGTGAGGAACGCGGATAACGGCCAGCCACCCCGACCGGTCATCGACTGCACCGCATCCATGTAGATCGCGTCGAGGTCGGGTCGTTCCTCCCGGTCCACCTTGATCGAGACGAAGTTCGCGTTCAGGAAGGCGGCGGTCTCTTCGTCCTCGAACGACTCGCGCTCCATGACGTGGCACCAGTGGCACGCGGCATAGCCGATCGACAGGAAGATCGGACGCTCCTCCGCTTCCGCGACAGCGAGCGCTTCGTCTGCCCACGGGAACCAGTCCACGGGGTTCTCCGCGTGCTGGAGCAGGTACGGGCTCGTCTCCTGTGCCAGGCGGTTCATCGCGCCAGTGTCCCGCAGGCGCCGGGGAACGGCTCATCTTTGGGCCCGGAGATGCCGATGTTCCGGGCAGATGATGGACACGATCCGCATCCTCGTGATCGGCGAGAGCCTCGGCCTCACACAGGACCTGCTGCTCGCGATCCGTCGACGGACGGGATTCCACGTCCTCGGTCCGGTCCCCGACGAAGCTGCAGCGCTCGCGCTGCTGTCCGAGGTCCAGCCCGACATCATCGTCGTGGAGCTCGACAGGCCCGACGGACGGGGTGTCGCGATCGTGTCCGAGATCAGGAGTCGTACGCAGATCCGCGTGATGGCCGCCACGCACCTCCCCGCAGCGCCCGCCGTGGAGCTCGCTCTGGCCGCGGGAGCGTGTGGCGTCCTGGCCGCGGATCGGGATCCGTCGAGCCTGATGAGCGCGTTCCGGCGGGCGGCCGCGGGCGAGCTCGTCCTTCCGGCCGACGACCGGCCACTGCTCGTGGATCAGCTCCAGGAAGCCCGTATCCGGCATACGCGCCGGGATCTCCTCGCCACGCTGACGAGACGGGAGCGCGAGGTGATCGAGGCGATCGCTCGCGGATCGACGACGACCGGCATCGCTCGCGAACTCGGGATCAGCCCTGGGACCGTCCAGACCCACGTCAAGAACATCCTGCGCAAGCTGGAGGTCCACTCGAAGGTGGAGGCGGTCGGCGTGGCGTGGCGTGGCGGCGTCCCGCTCGACGCGCGATCAGCCTGAACGCTAGCCTCGCAGCGATGGCCGACGTCGGGCGAGCGGTGGTGGTCGCCTCGCATCGGACCGTTCGGGCCGTGATCGAGCTGGCGTGCCGCGAACTGGATGTGATCGTGGTCGGTACCGCCGAGACGGCGGCCGCGGCCACCGCCGCATGCCGCTCGAGCGCCCCTGACCTCCTGATACTGGATCTTGATCTCCCCGATGCCGATGGCTTCCGCGTCCTGACCGACCTCGACGATGATCGGCCCGGGGCAGTGCTGGTGCTCGCCGACCGCGCCGATGGGGACATGGTCCTCCGGGCGCTGCGCCTTGGCGCACGCGGGTACGTGACGAAAGCAGATGGGCTGGGGGACCTCACCGCGACCATCCGTCGCGTGCTCGCCGGAGAACGCGTCATGTCCCCGGGTCTGGAGCACGACGTGATGGGGGCTCTCGGACGCTTGGCGAGACAGGCGAGGGAGGGCGCCGCTGTCGATGCTGATCTGACACCCAGGGAACGACAGGTCCTCGACCTCCTGAGCGGAGGCATGACGATCGGACAGATCGCGTCGAGGCTCGGGATCTCACCACGCACCGTCGAGACCCACGTGGCCAAGCTCTACCGGAAGCTCGGAGTGCGAACGAGGGTGCAAGCGATCTCTCGCGCGGCCACGCTCGGACTGGTCGACCTGTAGCCTCATCGCATCGATCCCGGCTCCCTGTAGACGACGAGAAGACCCGCCCAGTCACCGAGGAAGCGTGAGCGAGAAGCGAACGGACCCAGACGGCCGGATGATCGCCGAGCGCTTGGGTGTGGTCGTGGTCGAGCCGTTCGCCGTGGTGCGTGCCGGTCTCGTTCGCACCATCGACGAGAGTCCGGGGCTCGAGGTCCTCGCCTCAGCGGGGAGCGCCTCCGAGGCCATGGATATCGTCGGTCGGCTCGGTCGATCGCGAGTGGTCATCCTCGTGGCGATGGGCCTCGCCGGCGAGCAGGACGCCTACTGGCTGATCCGAGCCCTCCGTGAGCGATCCCCCGGCCATGTGATCCTCGGGATGGGTGCGAACGCCGATCCGAACGCGGTGTCCCGGGCCCTGTTCACGGGCGCCGACGGTTTCGTCGACAAGAACGTGGAGGTCGAGGAGTTCCTCGCAGCCATCCGGGCTTCGGGCGAGGAAGAGGTCGTGATCGCGGGACCCGCTGCCGCGTCGGTCGGCACGATCGCGGAGGGGATCGAACGCCGTCGGAGTCCAACCTTTCGCCTCACCCGACGCGAGCGCGAGGTTCTCGTGATCGCATCGGAGGGACTCACGGCGCGAGAGATCGCCGAGCGTTTGGGCGTACGGGAGCGAACGGTCACGACGCACCTGGCAAGGATCTACGGCAAGTTGGGCGTCGGGAACCGTCTCGCCGCTCTCCGCATCGCCGCACGATCCGGACTCGTGTCGATGCGTCACGACGAGTAGCTAGGACCGGACGAACAGGGAGCCGGCAGGGCCGTCGACAACTCGCCTCCAGCCGGATGCCTTCGAGAGCTCGTCTCTCAACACCGCGTCGGGCGGTAGGACGACACCATCGATCCGGTGATCGTCGAGGATCTCCCGCCAGCTCTCCGTCGCGGCGATCGCTCGATCGTAGTCATGCCACACCCCGTCGGGGAAGAGCTCGATCCGGGAATCAACCATCACGGGATCCTCCGGAAGCGAGTACTCGAACCAGGACGCGAACGGCTGATACACCAGGAGGCGGGATCCCTCCGGCAGGGTTGCGCGTGTCGCCTCCACCAAGACCTCGGGCGCGTCGGCCGCGAGTCGCTGCGTGGTGCCGGTCACGGGGTCGATCCCCGCGCGCAGGACCAGCACGATCGGGAGAAGCGCGACGATGCAGGCTGACGCCACGATCTTCAAGGGGTCGAGTCGATGCGTTCCCGCCTCGGCCGCAGAGGGCTCCGGCGCTCGGAACCATCGGGACACGACCGGAGGCGCCGCCAGCGCCCACCAGAGCGTGCCCCGGATCGCGGGGACGCCGAGAGCGAAGAACACGATCAGCCGAGCGATGTCGATCGGGCGGACGCTCCTCCGCTTCCACAGTGCAGTCACCAGAACGATCCCGCCGGAGGCCCAGAAAGGACCGCCGCTCAGCGACAGAGGGGTCGGGGCGCGCCACTCGGCCACCCAGTTGCGGATCGTCTCATTGCGAGAGATCTCGACGGCGTAGGACCACACGCTCGGTCCGAAGGGTGTGACGAACGTCGCCGCGATGGTGGCCAACAACACCAGCACGGTCCGGGCCGCTGGTCTGCGGTCGAGGAGATCCTCACCCAGGGCGAATGCCACCAAGAGCGGAGCGAGCACGAAGCTTCCGTGCACGTTCGCCCACCCCACAGCCAGGATCGGGACCAACCACGTCCATCTGTCGCGCCTCATGAGGAGCAGCCAGGTTCCCGTGAAGAGCGGCACGGCGAGCGCCTGAGGCCGAGGGGCAGGGGGGCCGGTGGCAACGAGGAGCGCCGACAGTGTCAGCACCGCAGCCGTTCGTGGGCGAGCTCCCGCTCGCCGACAGCTCGCGAAGAGGAAGCCGAAACCCGCTCCGACCGCCGCCGCCATGGTCATGGCGACCCCGAGCCAACCGAGCACCCGATGCGCGCCGGCGAAGATGACCTGCGCCCCCCACTGCTGATTCACCCAGGGAAGACCGCCACGCGTGAAGGTGAACGGATCCGTTCGGAGGAGATCCCCCGACTGCAGGGTGAGGGCGCCCGCCTTCACGTGATAGGCAAGATCGATCGCTCGCATCCTCGTCAACAGCGAGGCCGTTGCAGGGAGCACAGAGGCCAAGAGCGACCAAGGAGGTTGAGAGCGTCCTTGAGCCGCAGCCTCTGTTCGTCCTGTTCGGGACGCGGTCTTCGCAGGTGTACCCAACTGGAGAATCGTACGGCCCTTCGGTCCGGTCCCTGGCAGCCGGCAAGGAATGCGTAATCGTACGTCGAAGTACGTAGTGAAATGCAGTGGAATACGGGATTCCTTGGAGGATTGGGCTCTTCTACTGTGCTCACTGGCGGAGTAGCAGTTCGCCTGTGGGGCGAAAGCCCCGAGGACGGATCTCGGAGGAAGGAGGTGTATCGGATGCTTAAGCTCTACACGGGTCTTCAGACCTGGTGGGCTGACCTCAAGACTCGCGCCACGGAGGAGCACGGCGCGACCGCGGTGGAGTACGCATTGATGGTCGCTCTGATCGCAGTGGTGATCATCTTGGCGGTGACCTTCATCGGCACGTCTGCTTCCACGAAGTTCAGCGAGGTTGGATCGGCCGTCAACAGCGCCGGTTCGTAGCCCCAACCGATCGAGCGGCCATAGCCGCTCTCGCCGCTCTCGCCATCAGGCGGAGGGCGGCGAGAGCGGCCGAGGCCACGCAGGGATCCCCCGGGGATCACTCCTTCGGGACCCTCAGAACCACCTGCGCCGACCCAACCGGATCCAGGCGGCCATCGCCGGCCGCTGTGAAGGGCGAGTCCTCCCTTCGCCCTACGTCGGGGTCGTTACTCTGGGCACGAAAAGGTATCCGTTTGGGGGTTCCACTTCCGCACGCAACGGGGTACCATGCGGCGTCTTCTTGGGGCACTCCTCGAGAGGATGCGTACGTAGAAACACGTAGACAACTCCAGTGGAATACGGGATTCCCTGGAGGATGGGGCAGCTTCTATCGTTCCCAACTGGCGGAGTAACGGTTCGCCAGTGGGGCGAAAGCCCCGAGGACGGGATCTCGGAGGAAGGAGGTGTATCGGATGCTTAAGCTCTACACGGGTCTTCAGACCTGGTGGGCTGACCTCAAGGCCAGCGTCACGGAGGAGCGCGGCGCGACCGCGGTCGAGTACGCGTTGATGGTCGCTCTGATCGCGGTGGTGATCATCCTGGCGGTGACCTTCATCGGCACGTCTGCTTCGACGAAGTTCAGCCAGGTCGGATCGGCCGTCAACGGCGCCGGTTCGTAGCTCAACCGATCGAGCGGCCATCGGCCGCTCTCGCCGCCGCCTCAAGGCGGCGGCGGCAGGAGCCGATGGATTCTCAGGAGTGATGGGTGTGAGCGTGCGAAGCAAGCTGCGCAGGGAGGACGGGGCTGCCGCGGTCGAGTTCGCCTTGATCGTCGGGCTGCTCGCCGTCCTCATCTTCGGGTTGCTCGAATACGGACTCGCGTTCTGGCAGGTGCAGAACCTGCGCTCCGCGGCCCGTGAGGGAGCGCGAGTGGCCGCGGTGCGCGGCGACGCCACCGCGGTACGGAGCCAGATGGTCGCTTCGTCGGCGGGCTCTCTGAGCGGTAGCTGGACGTACACCCAGAATCGGATCTGCGACGACACGGACGCCAACAAGGGTCAACAGGTGACGATCCAGATCACCAACAGCTCGCTGTCCGGGCCGGTGCAGGAGGCCTTCCAGGTGTCCATCCCCTTCCTCCCACCGCTCCAGCTGAACCCCGTCCTGGAAGGCAGCTTCCGCTGCGAATGAGCGTCCGATGAGGAGGCGACCCCCGGTGCCCGATCCCCACACGCTCCGCGACGACGAACGCGGAGCTACCGCCGTCATCGTCGTGCTGAGCTTGATCGCGCTCTTCGGGCTGATCGTGCTCACGGTGGACGTGGGGCAGCTGCTCTTCCAGCGTCGCGGGATGGTGAACGCCTCGGACGCGGCGGCCCTGGCCGCGGCTCAGACGTGCGCGGGCCTCGATGATTCCGACGTCCCCGAGGCGATGGCCGATGCCTTCGCGGTGAACAACGTGGGCAGCGCCATCACGGCGGTTCCGAACATCACCGAGATGGTGGGATGCGATGGTCCGGCGTACGGCCACGTCAGTGTCGAATACACGATGAACCAGGACCTCTTCTTCGCCGGGGTTCTGGGCTTCAATGGACCGGCCTCCGTCCGCACCGCGGCCACGGCCGGATGGGGACCCGCCGGCGGCGCGAACCCGCTGCCGATCGTCGTCTACGTCGGAAATGACCAGGGGAACTGCGACATCCAGGAGGGAACTCCGGCAGATCTCGACTGCTACCTCTGGTACGACAACGACCTGTTCGAGAACTCGGCGTTCGGGTTCCTGAACCTGTGCACCGCGACGGACCCTTGCACGCACGGGTGGGACGTCGCGGCCGACGCGAGCTGCCCGAACGTGGGCTCGAGCCTCCGCGACGACTGGATCTCCGGGAACTGGACGGGAGGGCCGAACGAGCTCAACTACCCCGATCCCACCTACGTGTGCGTGGTGACGGGGCTCTCGCAGTCGAACTGGCAAGGACTCGATCGACGCGTCGGGGACGATCTGATCTTCCCCGTCGACGACTGCCCGACGAACGTCGACAGCAACGGGAACATCGTCGGCTGCGACGCGTTCCCGAACAAGTACAACATCATCGGATTCATCACCCTCCATCTCGACGCCGTGCTGGATAGCGCCGCGGAGTGGGGCGGAGTCGCACAGACCGACTGCCAGCGGAACAACCTCGACGTGACGCCCGGGTTGGTTGTCCCGTTGTCGTCCTTCCCCGGGGGGCAGTGCCCGAACGGAAGCACGCCCTCAGGAGTCATCGACTTCAGGATCGACGGTCAAGCATCGAGCCCGAACTGGACGTACGACGACCTGAACAAGCAGTTCACGTGGACGGGACCGGCGGACAGGGTCGACGTGAACTTCGACTGGTGGCTCGACGGCGAGTGCGGCCAGCCGCCGCCGAACTCCAGCGCGGTCTGCATCAAGGTGCACACGGTGGAGGTCCGCTTCGACGGAACGATTCCCGGCGGCGGCGCGGACTTCGGCAACCGGGCCATCAGGCTCTGCGACCTCCCGATCGGGAGCTGCCCCGAACAAGATTGAGCGCGAGAACACTGAAGCCGGCACTGCGTCCGGCCGATAGAGGAGACACACTCTGAGGATGGGTTGAAAGGAGCAAGAGGATGAGGTCACGAGGTCTGGTGGTAGCGATTGCGATCGTGCTCGCCGTGGGCGCGGCCGCGGCCGTGGTCCTGTACACGCAAGGAGTGAAGGAAGACGCGGAACAGGGCGGTCAGCTCACGACGGTGATCGTGGCGACCCAAGAGATCCCTGCCAACCAGCGTCTGGACCCCTTGATCGACCAAGGCGTGTTCGCCGAGATCGATGTCCCGCAGGACGCGTTGGTGGGAGGAGCCGTCACCACCCTGGCCGAGCTGGAGGGAGCCACCACCACGACGCCGATCCTGGCGAACGAGCAGATCTCGACCGCCCGACTGTCTACTTCGGGACGGCCCCTCAACCTCATCGGTGTGAGCGAAGGCCACATCGGCCTCTCCGTGGAGCTCGATGCTCCTCAGGGCGGCGTCGGTAACATCCAGCCCGGCGACAACGTGCAGGTCTTCGCCACCTACCAGGGAGTCACGTTGATCCCCGGCAACCTGCGTCAGTACCTCACGCAGCCGACCGACGCACAGGCCGGCGCGAAGAAGGACGTGCCCGACTTCACGGTGACACTCGTCCCGACCGTTCGAGTTCTCAAGATCCAGAACCCCCCGGTAGACAGCGAGACCGGACGGAGCGACACGGCGCGGATCCAGGTCACGTTGGATCTGTTGCCGCAGGACGCGCAGAACCTGGTCTTCGCGCAGGAGAACGCGCGGATCTGGCTCGGCCTCCTGCCGCCGGAGGAGGAAGGGACGCAGCCGCCGGCTTCGACCGTTCCGATCGAGCTCCTGCTCGGAGCGAAGCTCGGATGACCGACGCCAGCGTCGTCGCCGTCGGGACGCCGCAGTCGTTCCGCCAACAGGTCGCCAGGGCCGTCGAGATGGGCCC